>DAIQQD010000033.1:6555-13828 GCA_036787015.1 Chloroflexota bacterium | reverse complement strand
TGCGCCGACGGCTAGGCCGAGGCCACCTTCTCGACGGTGACCTCGGCACCCTGCCTCACGGCCTTGAGCACCTTGGGATCGCCGATGATTCTCCCCACGATGGTGACGGGACTGGCCGCGCGAATCTCATGGCCGCGGCTGGCGGGCGTCCGTCCGAAGAACAGGCAGAGCGACGGGCCATCAGGCCAATAGGCCACATCACCCATCTCCACCACTTGCTTCCCGTCCTCAATCTCCATGTTGAGCGGTACGTCAAAGTAGATTTCGTCGCCCCAGGTGTTGACCTTTGCCTTGACCGGCAGGATCTGGAGAAGAGCCGTGGCGGTCAAGGTGCTATTGAGTTGAGCCTGCACCGCGACGGCGCCGACCTTGATGTTAATCATGTCAAGCATTTGGGTACCTCACGTTGAGAGTAGCACCAAGGAGACGAGTGAGGATGCGCCGCCCGAACCAGGCGTCGGACCGTCGCTACCGGAAGCATCGCCAAGATCCCTTGAGATTGCGTTTGACCTCCTCTACAATCTGCTTTGTCTCTATCAGGCCCGAGTCCTTCTGCAATGGGAACAGGTAGGGCTCCCTGACATCAATCTCGAGCCCGGCTGATCCGGCCACCAGAGCCAGCCACGCTGGAGGCAGCACCGTCTGATTGTATCCACTGCCCAGTAGATCAACCCTGCGTCCTTCACAGACGCGCTCGGCGACCTCCCTCACCTTCCTCCCGATCATGCCGAACCCCTTGAGGGTGAGGCCGAGGTCGGTCAACTCGTCGGCAAAGTGGGGGTCGGATCCGCCATTTCGGATGATGATCTGCGGGCGGAATTCCTTGGCCAACGGCGCGAATACGTGGTCCAGGGCGTACTCGTAGGCCTGGTCGGAGGCTCCCGGAGGCATGGGCACATTGACGGTGAAGCCCTTCCCCTTCCCCTCGCCGATCTCGTGGGCGAACCCAGTGCCCGGATAGAGTGTCCGTGGGTCCTGGTGCAGGTCGATGAACAACACTCTGGGTTCCTGGTAGAAGATGTGACAGGTTCCGTCCCCGGCGTGAGCATCAGTATCCAGTATCAGGATCCTCTCGAAGTGGTGATTCTCCAGGAGGTTCAGGGCGCAAACAGCTACGTCGTTGTAGATGCAGAAGCCCGCAGCATAGTTGCTGCGCGCGTGGTGCAGACCGCCGCCAACGCCCACAGCGTGGGTCGTGTCTGATTTCCACGCCAGCTCTGCCGCCGTCATGGAGGCCCCAACGATGAATCGCGCGGCCCTCTCCATCCCCGGCTGGAGGGGGGTGTCCGGGCTCATGAAGGTGTCGCTCCTGAGCCAGGCACCGTTGGATGCAGCCAAGAGGGCGTCGATATAGCTCTTGTCGTGGACCAGCAGCAGCTCCTGGTCCGAGGCGCACCTGGGCTCGATCTCCTGGTGCGCCTCGAGTGTGGACCGAAGAAGGTTCATGAAATTGGCATAGCGGTCGCTCCGGAAGGGGTGACCGGGGCCGAAGTCGTAGCCCATGATGTCGTCGCTGTAGACAACTGTCAGCGGCATGTGATCACCTTTATTGTTGCCATCCGCATCTTATACAATGATACCAGTGATCTTGTCGGGATTTCATCTTGAAGATCGATCTGCACGTTCATACCAACCCGCTATCACCGGATAGCTTCATGAGTGCTGAGCAGGCCATCCAGACAGCCAAAGAGATCGGCTTGGATGGTATTTGCCTTACCGAGCATGATCGTGCATGGCAACTCTCTGAGATCCAGTGCTTGCGAGAAAAGCACGGCTTCCCCGTCTTCAGGGGTGTCGAGGTCATGCTGCGGGGTGGCATTGAGATGCTTGTTTTCGGTTTGAACATCGACTTCACCAGTCTGCTTCAACTCGGTGATCTGGACGAGATGGTAACGGCGGCGAAGGGATTCATGGTTTTCGCGCACCCCTTTCGTGGGCTCCCGGAAGTGACAATCAGTGACTTAGATGCTGCTTTAGGGATCGCGCTTGGCAAGGTAGACATCACCCGCCTTGATGCTGTGGAGGGCCGCAACGGGCGCCATAAAGACATCTACAACCAACCAGCCCTGGAAATGGCTGCGAGGTACAACTTGAAAACCACAGGCGGGAGTGATGCCCATAGAGTAGACGAGATCGGCACATGCGTCACGGTGTTTGAAAGCAGTATCACTACAGATGCCGAGCTATTGAACGAGTTGAAGGCCGGCAGATTCACCAGTGGGCACTTCAGGATCAGGGAGAGATGGACATGGCAGCAAGCAGAGGAAGGATAGGGGCCGGCGCTGGTGTTAGCTTGATTGACAACCTGCATCACAATGGCATAGCATTTATTTTGGGCTCTGTTCATGAAGTGGGATACCGCGGTTCCTCTGACAGGAAACCCTGTTCAGTTGTGCTGTTGGCAACGCGGTGCCCTGCCTCGATCCCCCAGCCTGAAGCATTCTGGATGTCATGCTGAAAAAAAACGCAAATAGGAGGTATGGAGCAGAAATGGCGAAGAGACTGGAAGGCAAAGTAGCGATAGTCACCGGTGCCGGCCGCGGAATCGGCGCCGCGCATGCCATGGCGCTGGCCATGCATGGAGCCAAGGTGGTGGTCAATGATCCCGGCGTCAATCGCGATGGGACTGGTTCCTCCAAGGTGGCTGACGATACCGTCGCCGCGATCAAGAAGGCCGGCGGAGTAGCGGTAGCCAACTATGACAGCGTGGCCACTCCGGAAGGCGGCGAGGCCATCGTCAAGTGTGCCGTCGAGAAGCTCGGCGGAATCCACATTCTGGTGAACAACGCCGGCTTCCTGCGGGACAAGACGTGCTGGACCATGACTCCGGAGGAGTTTGACCTGGTGGTCAAGGTACATCTGTACGGGCATTTCAACACCATCAGGGCGGCAGCACCGATCATGAGGCAGCAGAGGTGGGGGAGAATAATCAACACCTCCTCTGAGGCCGGCGCTATCGGCAATTTCGGGCAGATCAACTACTCGGCGGCCAAGGAAGGCATTGTTGGCCTGACCAGGGTAGTCGGCCGGGAGCTGGGCAAGTACGGCGTGACCTGCAACGCCATCCGACCGCAGGCGGCCACCCGCATGACCATGACCGAAGACGTGCTGAAGAATATCGCCGGCATGATGGGGCTCAAGGACGCGAAAGAGGCCGAGAAGGCGTTCATCGCCATGTCCGCACCCGAGCATATCTCTCCCCTTATCATATTCCTGTGCACGGAGGAGGCGGCCAACGTGAATGCCCGGGTATTCAATGTCGGCGGCGGCAAGTTCGGGCTCTACAATGAGCCGGAGGTGATTGCCTTCGTGGAGAAGCCCGGCCAGGTCTGGGACGCCGAAGAGCTGATCAAGGAAATGGTCGCCAAGGTAACCGGCAAACTGGTTAATGTATCCCCGGTGCAGCCCCCGAAATAGGGCGAAGTACCGTCTGACCAAAGCGAAGCCGCTGCAGGCTTCTAGTACCTGCAGCGGCTTTCATTCATACGATCCGAGACGGGCCAGCCCCTACCTGGTCTTGATCTTGATGAGGATGTCTCCGGGGTAGCCGTCGGTGGCCTGGCAGGCGTTGCTGAGCTTCAGGACATTGCCGGACTTCACCCCGGCGGGCACTCTGACCTCGAGCCTCTTGCCCTTCCTGGTGAGCAACTTCGTGACGCCTTTCTTCGCCTCCGCCTTGGTGATTGTGAGCTCGTAGCGGACATCCTGGCCATGAGGTCCTCTGGTCTGACGGAAGACGTACTCCGGATTGATGTTGCCGCCGGGGAACGTCTCAAATCTGACGGTCCGTCCGGGGCCGTAGCTCCTGAAGGTGAAATGGCCGCCCGATCCCCTCAGCGCATCCCCGAAGATGCTTTGCAGGAAGTCGACGCCGAGGCCGGACTGGCCGAACTCCCGCATGAGGTCTTCGAATGTTGTTCTGGTGGCGGCGTTCCCGAATATGTCTCCCACGTTGCCTACCGTGCCGAACCGGTCGAATTGCTGCCGCTTCTCGGCATTGCCCAGGACGCCGTAGGCCTCGTTGATCTCCTTGAACTTCTCGTTGGCCCAAGCTTCCTTGCCTGGGTTCTTGTCGGGGTGGAACTGCATGGCCAGCTTTCTGTAGGCCTTCTTGATGTCGTCTTCGCTGGCGTTCCTGGGGACTCCCAGTATGTTGTAGTAGTCTTTGGCCATTTTGTTCCGCTATTCCTGCTCTCTTGGCCGGGTCACGCGCGTGGTGTTTGTGCCTCGGATCCCTGCTGCTGCGAATCCTGGAGACAAGTATAGCATCAATGGTGGTTCCTCTTTAAATAGGCGGGCAGCGCCTGGGCAAGTCCCGATCGAGTGCTTCAGCCCCCTTTGTCCCCCAATCTTGGGGGAAGAGAAGAGAGTTGGGGGACACCCCCAAACCCTCGGCAGCGTGCCGCTGCACCGCACGGTGTCATTCCCGCGGAGGCGGGAAGCGATTTCGGACCTCGGAGGGCCACGCTTCGTCGTGGCCGCAGAACAAATGTAGATCGGGCAGAGCGGACCCTCTTCGAATTAGGGGGAGAAGGCAGGGGTGAGGGTGAGATTCCACGAATAGAAACGCCAGCCTTGAGATTGGTGCCCAATCCTTACGGCTGGCGTTCAGTGCTAGGGTATTCGGTTGTACAGTGGCTCCTAGCCGAGGTTCATCACCCGGCCACTGGCTGCGGCCACCACTTCCTTGCGCTGATTGGTGAACGTGGACTTCATAGAGAAGAGCAGCATCTTCCTTTTCTCGTTCGACTTGTCCTCGACGCCGGTGAACTCGTTCACCACCGTGATCGTGTCTCCGGCCCTTATCGGCTTGAAGTACTCCCAGTCGCCGCCGGCATCGACGATCCCAGGATACGGAAAGTTCGGCATCTGCGCGCCCTCTCCCATGAGCATGGCCGCAGTCAACATTCCTGGCGGCATGACGTCGTGCCACTTTGGACTGGGGTCGCCAATGGCTTCGCAGTACCGCTTGATCATGGTCCTGTCGATCTCGAAAACGGTGGGCTTACCCTTGTTTCCTATGAACTTCTTCATTTCATCCATGTTCACCATGTCCCGTTCTCCTTTCGTGGGCTTCTGCGATAAACACAACCCAGATGAGACTATTCTATTACGGCTACCAAGCCTTGGTCAAAATGCAGGCCGCGTTGTTGCCGGCGTATCCGTAGGTCTGCGCCAGACCATTGATAAGCTTGGTCTTCTTGACCTGGCCCTTGCCGCATTCACCGCGCATCTGGCGGACAAGCTGGCAGACTTGGGAAAGACCCTGGGCTACCACTGCCTCGCCCTGAGCAGCAACGCCGCCACCGGAGCAGACCGGGAGGTCGCCGTCGATCGGGTGAACCTTGCCCGACATGAGCATCTTGTCGGCTTCGCCCTGCTTGAGGCCCAGGATGCACTCCAGATATACCAGGTAGTGCCAGGAGGAGTTGTCGGGAAGCTCGATGATGTCGATGTCGCCGGGCTGAAGGCCGGAGTTCTTGTAGAGAACCTTGATGGCGTTGCGGGACTCGGACAGATCGGGCACGCCCGGTCGCGGGTAGGAAGAGCAGAAGGTCAAGCGAATGGTCGGGTCGCCAAAGGTCGGGGTCCCGACCGTGATGGCCTTGACGTGCAGCGGCTTCTTGGTGTACTTCTTGGCGTTCTCCATGGTGGTGACGATCACAGCGCCCGCGCCGTCGGAAGTAGCGCAGATCTCGAACAGGCGCAGTGGCTCGGCCACGTACTTCGAGGCCTTGATCTCGTCCATGGTGAATACCTTCTGGTAGCGGGCGTACGGGTTATTGACCGCGCCCACGGAGGTGATGTGCTTGGCATAGGCCAGTGTTTCGTCGGTGGTGCCGACATCGTACATGCGCCGCTGGAGCTCCATGGCCCAGTAGGCCGGGTTGGTCTCGCCGGTCATGCAGAAGCGGATGTAGTCGGTATCGTTGAAGCCGCCCTTGTCGAACTTGGCCGGGGCGGCGTCGCGGAGCTGGGGGCGGAAGAACCCGCCGGCCGACTTGTCGGCGGCGACGGCGATGGCAGTGTCAGCGTGTCCGGAGGCGACGGCCAAGACTGCCTCGCGTAGAATAGCCTGGCCTGAGGCGCAGGCGTTCACGCAGTTCACCATTGGGATGCCGGTTTCGCCCATCAAGCGGGCCAGGGATGTGCCCATGAGCAGGGCCGGTATGCCGCCGCGGTCGGCGATCCACATGTAGCCGCCGAAAGCAGCGCTTTCGATTTCACGCCAGGACATGTTAGCGTCTTTGAGAGCGGCAACGATGGCCTCAACTCCCATTTCCTGCATGGATTTCTCGGGGAACTGGCCCCAGGGATGCTGGCCGATACCAACGATTGCAACTTCACGCATTGGTTTCATCGTCATAATCTCCTATTTCCCCACCGGCTTCCACATCCAGGTGATGTACTCGTTCTCGGCATCCTCGTAGAGCTTGCCGACAGTCATCTCCAACTGCTGGCCGATCTTGAGGCCTTCGGTGGTGGTGGTCATGCCCAGCACGCGCATGCCTTCGGCCACGTCAACCATGGCCACGCCGTAAGGCTTGAACGGGTCCATCTTGAAAGGCGCGGCTGGTTGTGCCGTATGAATGGTGTAGCTGTACAGCTTGCCGGTATTGCTCAAGGGGACGACTTCCATGTTCGCCTTGTCCTTCGGACAGTCGGGGTTACCGCAAAAGGGTACCGTAGGGAAGAAGTACGCGCCGCACTTCTTGCACTTGCTCGCCAGTAGCTGGGGCTTGTCAGCGGGCCACGTGAACAGGCCGCCTATTAGCGGGACTTGCTTCTTTGCCATGCTTCGATCTCCTTTCTGAGTTTGTGACCAATCTTGGGCAACTCTGGAAACGGACGAATGTGGTTGCTGTATCTACAGTCCGATCTCCTTCGCCACGAAGCGTCTCTGGAACTGAGCGTCTCCGAAGGCGAACTCGGACACTTTCGAGCGCTTGGAATACAACGGCAGGTCATGGTCCTCGCAGAAGCCGATGGCGCCATGACACTGATGAGCCAGGTCGCAGATTCTCCGGTAGGCTTCGCTGCACCAGGCCTTGGCCATGGAAACATCCTTAGCGAAAGGCTGGTTGTCGTTGATCTTCCAGGCTACCAGATAGGTGATGTACTTCATGCCTTCCAAATCTACGGCCATGTTGGCGGCATGGGTCTGGAGTGCTCCCAAAACGCCGATAGGCTTCTCAAACTGGATCCTCTCCTTCAAGAATGTGACGGTCATGTCGAGGACCTGCTGGGCTCCACCTTCCATCTCGGCGCACTT
>DAIQQD010000033.1:0-6455 GCA_036787015.1 Chloroflexota bacterium | reverse complement strand
GTGGTGACGATAAGTTTGCCGGACGCGATCTTGGGCAGCAGGTCGGCCTTCTGCTGGTCGCTGCCCATCTGGAGTATGGCCAGCGTGCCTACCAGCGACGAAAACAGCGGCCCGACCATGGCGCCCCGCCCCATCTCTTCCACCAGCGCGACGATATCCATGAAGCTGCCGCCGACGCCGCCGTACTGCTCCGGAACCATGAGGCCCGGCCAGCCCAGTTCAGTCATCTTGTTCCAAAGCTCCGGCGTGTATCCCTTCTCGTCCTTGATGAGCTTCCTGACAGTGTCCCTGGGGCATTCCGTGGTCAGGAAATCACGGACCATCTTGCGGAGCATCTCTTGTTCTTCGGTGAAGGTGAAGTCCATCTCTCTATCCTCTTCCCTCTAGCCTCTTGGCAGCGCCAAGCCTCTGGTGGCTATCGTCATCCTTTGGATTTCTGAAGTGCCTCCCGCGAGGCTCAGCCCTCTGCAGAACTTGTAGAGGAAGGTGAATCTCTTTCTCAGCTTGGTCCATTTGGGGTCTTCCCCAAGCTGCACCTCTGGTCCCAGAATCTCCAGCCCGACGTGCGCCAGGCGCTGTCCCAGTTCATCGGCGAAAACCTTGACCACGGAGGACTCCCAGCTGATGCTCTTTCCCTGGTTCAGCAGCCAGGCTGCCTTGTAGTTGATCATGCGGCTGACCTGCATTTCAACGGCTATCTCGGCCAGCGCGTCACGGATGATCTGGTTATCTTTCAGGCGGTGGCCGTCGTACTTGGCCTCGTTCACATACTGCACGAGTTCCTCGACGTCCTTACGGCTGCCGGCATGTCTAATGCATCTGCCCCAGAAGCGATCCCCTTCGAGAGCCTCGAAGACGAGCGGGAGGCCGCGGTTCTCCTGCCCGAGAAGGTACTTCTTGTGAACCCGGACATCCTCGAGGAAGATTTCGTTGAAGGACTTGGCGCCGGCCATATCGATGATGGGATTGACCGTCACTCCAGGCCACCTGACATCCACCAGGAACGTGCTCAGGCCTTTGGACTTAGGGGCATTGGGGTCGGTCCTCGCCAGGAGCAGGCACCATTCGGCGAGGTGGGCGCCGGTGGGCCATATCTTCTGGCCGTTGACGACGTAGTAGTCACCGTCCTTGACGGCCTTCGTGGCCGTGTTCAGAAGGTCGGAACCGGCTCCAGGCTCGCTCAGTCCGGTGGAAAAGAGTATCTCGGCCTTGGCCATCTTGGGGAGGAACTCCATCTTCTGTTCCTCGTTGCCCTTTGACAGAAGGCCGGCAGCCACGGCATCGCCGAAGAGGTGGCCGTACTGCGGCGCTCTATGGTAAGCCAACTCCTCTGCCGATACATAGCGCTGCATGATGGTTCCGCCCATACCGCCGTACTGCTTGGGCCAGGATATCGAAAGCCATCCCTTCTGGCCCAGCCTTTGGGTGAAGGCGCGGGACCATCCGCCGAACCCGTATCCCTCATCCTCAATCTCATGGGGGAAGCTCTCCGGCGGTTCCTTCTGACAGAAATCGCGGACCTCTTGCCTGAGTTTCTCTTCGTCTTCGGAGAATCTGAAATCCATTACTTCTTCGACCCCGCTTTCATTGGAGGCATGATGACCGCCTCATCGACAGCTATCTTGACGACCGAGCGGACCTTCATCTTCATCGGCGCAAACTGGGCCTTGAAGGACTCCACGAGATCGCCCGACTCAAGGATCTCCGCCTTTCCTCTGATGCGGCAGCCTCCCCAGGTGTCAGGGCTGAAGACCATCACCTCCACCTGTGGATTCTCTCTGATGTTGGCGATGGTATTGGGGGAAGCGATTTCGGCAAAGGCGACGTGCTGGTCGTCAATTACCTTGAAGGACCCTTTGGGAGAGACATTGGGTTTGCCGTTCTTGCTGGCGGTGGCTACGAAGGCTGGCTGCGTGGCTGCGATTATCCTCTTGGCTTCTTCAGATAACGTGGCCGTGGCGCACCTCCTGACTGCAAGAATTTTAGCATCGGCGGCCATCGAAAGGCAAACGACGGCCCATTCGTGAATTGCCTGTCAAGGGGGCAGGGCTTAAAATGGAGGCTGGCCAACAGCGGATGAAGGTCCCTGCGGGTGGCCTAGCTGGCTTAGCGGAGGCGGCAGTTTGAGTATGGTGGAGACCAAGGCCGACGGGGTGACACGGTATGACCTGGACGGAGTCAGGGTCTATCGAATCGCCGTGGAGAGCTTTCCGAAGCACTTCACCAATGTGTATCTCGTTCTGGATGGAAGACAAGCCACTCTGATCGATGTCGGGTTCAACAGCGAAAAGGCCAAGAGCGACCTGCTGAACGGCTTCACCACGATCAGGAAGGCGTTCAACGAAGATATCGGGCTCAGCGACGTTTCCAGCATTGTGATCACTCACGGACACGGAGACCATTTTGCCATGCTGGGTTACGAGGAGCTGAAGGGTAGAACGGTGTATATGAGCCCGCTGGACAGCGCCGTAGTCACAGATTACAAGAGAGAGTATTTCAGGTGGAGGGACTATCTGCAGGTGCTGGTTGACGAAGCAGGGTGCTCGGTAGACTTCGGCGGGCTGTATGCGTATGATGAGCTTCCGATGCGGGCCGGTGACTATGATCTGGTGGCAGTGTCGGATGGCCAGCGGGTGGTGAACGGGTACCAGGTTGTGGGCACGCCGGGGCACAGCCCTGGGCACATCTGCATTGGCGTTGACTCCGCTTTGTTTCTGGGGGACCACATGCTTTCCGTGACTACTCCGCATCAGGTGCCTCGGACTGGCTGGGGTGGGGTTGGCCTTGAGGTGTATCTGCTCTCGCTGGCGAAAGTGGCGAATATGGGCATGGAGCTCGGATTGCCGGGCCATGAAGACACCATCTACTCCATTGGAGACAGGGCGGAGGAGATCGAGCGGTTTCACTACCGGCGTCTGGATGAACTCGTTGGTCTGTGCACAGGGGAGAAGAGCCTCTACGAACTCACGGATGAATACTACAGGCGGCATCCGGAGCTGATCCAGGCATCAAGCGTGCACGAATTGGTGACCGAAGACTTCATCCTGGCTCTTGAGGAGATAAAGGCACATCTGGAGTTCCTGGTGGATAGAGGCCGTCTGGTGAATGGTGCTGCGACTAATGGTGTAGTGAGGTACAGATCAAGATGAACGAGCCGCCTGCCAAGCCCAAGTCTCTCTTTGACCGAGTGCGGTCGCTGCCGCTTAAGGCATGGGTCGCCATTCTGGTCGCCGAATCCGTCGTTTTCATCATACTCATCGTTCTCCTAGTCTGGGTCGTGTTCAGAGGATAGCGGCGGACAGAACCCAGGACTGCGTTTCCTCAGACTTCGTGCAATGGGGCCGTGCAAGATGACCGCAGAGAACGAACTTCTGTCGCTTCAGAACTTGGCGCGTGCCTATGGCGTTGAGACTGATTATCGTGACAACAACGGCCGCCGGCAGGAGGCCTCAGCGGAAGCTCTTCTGGCCGTGGTCAGGGCTCTTGGGGCTCGCGTAGAGAGCATCGAAGACGTTCCTGGTGCGCGCCGGGAGCGGCGCGAGTCATACTGGAGGCAGCCTCTGGAGTCGGTTGCCGTTGCCTGGGAGGGCACACCGGCGGAAATCGACCTCCGCCTGCCGTCTGACCGGGCCTCCGGCACCGCCGCGTGTCATCTGAAGTTGGAGACCGGGGAGGTCCGGGAGTGGGGGATCGACCTGTCCCAATTGCCAACGATCCAGCAGGCCACTGTCGAGGGAGTGGCCTATACCGCGAAGGCATTGACCATAACGCAGGCTCTTCCGACGGGATACCACCGTTTGACGGTGGAGACGCCGGGCCACTTGAGCGAGGTGATGGTCATTTCGGCTCCGGCGGTGGCGTATTCGCCGTTCGCGGGGTCGGCGCGTGAAGCGTGGGGGGCGTTCCTGCCGTTGTATGCCCTGCACTCTAAGAGGAGCTGGGGGAGCGGCGATTTCTCCGATCTGGAGGCCTTCGTGGGCTGGGTTTCCGGCCTGGGTGGAAACGTTGTCGCCACGCTGCCCTTCCTGGCGTCGTTTTTGGACAGACCGTGTGACCCCAGCCCGTACACACCGGTCAGCCGGCTCTTCTGGAACGAGTTCTACATCGACGTGACCAAGGCGCCGGAGATGGCGCGGTGCCCGGAGGCCGTTGCCCTCGCCGAGACCACGGAGTTTAGGGAGGAGATCGCAGCTCTCAACCGCGAGCGACTGGTGGATTACCGGCGCGCAATGGCTCTGAAGCGCGCCGTGCTGGAAAGGCTGGCGCGCGCACTCACCGAGGATTCGGGGAAGCGGTGGCAGTCCTTCCAGAGCTTCCTCAGGGAGCGTGACGGACTGCTGGACTACGCCCGCTTCCGGGCCACGGTCGAATCTCGAGGGGAGACGTGGCCGGGTTGGCCGCAGCCTCTGCGAAACGGAGTGCTGCCAGAAGCTGAATGCGCCAGGGAGACGGTGCACTACCACGCCTACGTGCAATGGCTGGCGGAGGAGCAGTTGCAGCATCTCTCTGGATACGCTCGTGACAAGGGCGTGGGGCTGTATCTGGATCTCCCTCTCGGCGTCCATCGGGAGGGATACGATACCTGGCGTGAGCGCCAACTGTTCGTTCCGCGTATGTCGGCAGGGGCGCCGCCCGATGCCCTGTTCCACAAGGGGCAAGACTGGGGCTTCCCGCCGCTCCATCCGCAGAAGATGAGGGAGCAGGGCTACCGATACCCCATTGCGTATCTGAAGCACCACATGAGGTACGCCGATGTTCTGCGCGTCGACCATGTTATGGGGCTGCATCATCTCTTCTGGGTGCCACAGGGCATGGAGGCTACCGCAGGCGTCTACATTCGCTACCCCGCTGACGAGATGTATGCCATCCTGAGCGTCGAATCACACAGGCACCAGTGCCTGGTTGTGGGAGAGAACCTGGGAACCGTGCCGTTATATGTCAATGACGCGATGGCGCAACACGGCGTACATGGCCTGTACGTCGCGCAGTATGAGGTGCCACTGGATCCCGACGGAGGGCTGCGTGAGATCCCGCCCACCTCGGTGGCCAGTCTCAACACGCATGACATGCCTCCCTTTGCTGGCTTCTGGCAAGGCCTCGAGATAGAGCGCTGGCAGGCGCTGGAACTGATAACGGAGGCCGAAGCCAAGACCAGGACCGAGGACCGCCATGCAGCGAAGAGGGCGCTGGTCAGATTCCTGATGCAGCACGGTTACCTCAGAGGTGATCCGAGCGACATCGCCCTAGTCTTCAGGGCGTGCGTGTCATTCCTGGCCGACAGCCCGGCCCGGATGCTCTTGCTAAACATGGAAGACCTGTGGCTGGAGACGGAGCAGCAGAACGTTCCCGGAGTCGTCGAAGGGCATCCGAACTGGCAGAGAAAGGCTCGATACGACTTCGATACCTTCTCGAAGATGCCGGAAGTGCTTGATTTGCTGGAACGGGTGAATCGGGCGCGGCGGACCGGCAAAGGGCTGTAGCAGCTCGCGACCCGGCCACCACTCCGCCGTCCACGGGGAATACCGAACCTATGACAAATGACGCCTCATCGGAGCATAGCCACAGAACTGCTGCAGCGATTTCCTCTGGCTTGCCGAGCCGGCCAATGGGCTCCATGTTGACGTAGGACTTCTCCAAGTACGGCCTCTCCTTCAACCCGTGGGCTATCAAGGGAGTGTTGATCACCCCGGGGCAGACGGCATTGATGCGGACGCCGGTGGAGGCGTATTCAAGAGCCGCGGACTTGGTCAGGCCTACCACGCCGTGCTTGCTGGCCACATAGGCGGCCTGCCCGGAGAGGCCTTTCAGTCCCGCCAGAGATGCCGTGTTCACGATGGCTCCCTTCCCCTGCTTGAACATGTGCGGGATCTCGTACTTCATACACAGATACACGCCTTTGAGGTTGGTGGCCATCACGCGGTCCCAGTTGTCCTCGGAGGTCTTGCTGACCCGCTTGAGGGGCTCGCCGACGCCGGCGTTGTTGAAGGCGCAGTCGAGTCGACCGTAGGTCTCAATCGCCTGCTGCACCATGGCTTCCACCTCGGCGGCCTTTGAGACGTCGGCCTTCACAAAGACGGCCTCGCCACCTGCACTTCTGATCAGGCGCAGCGTTTCTTCACCCCCTTCGGCCTTGATGTCGTCGATGACAACCTTGGCGCCGTCGTTGGCAAACGCTAATGCGGTGGCACGCCCGATCCCGGAGCCGCCTCCTGTTACCAGGGCAACCTTCCCCTCGAATCGTTTCATGGGTGAGACCTCCTTAGATGGACCTATTGCCAGTATATTGTTTGCCGGAAGTGGGGGTCAATTCGTGCGGTTGGACACGGCAGACTCCTGCCTTCTTGCAGCAGTAGTGGTGCAGATGGCCATCTCTGGTTGTCTGCACAGACTCATGAGCTGCATTCAACCCCCTTGGTCCCCCATTCTTGGGGGACCATGAATAACGCACAGGGGCT
>DAIQQD010000209.1:0-3963 GCA_036787015.1 Chloroflexota bacterium | reverse complement strand
AGAAGAAGGAGATAAAAGTCGGTGTCATCGGCCCGATGGAGTTTCAGATGGGCAAGCATCACTGGATGGGAGCGACACTGGCGAAAGACGAGATCAACAAAGCGGGCGGCATCGAGGTGGGAGGAGACAAGTACAAGATCAAGCTGGTCAAAGTTGACTCCAACGAGCTGGTGAGTCCTCCCGACGCTGCCAGTGCGGCGGAGAGAGCGATCACTGTTGACAAGGTGGATGTTCTGATGGGTACGATCAGGAGCGAGGCTGCCCTGGCAGTGCAGGAAGTCGCTATGGATTACAAGACGATATTCATGGTCTGTGGTTCGAGTGAAACGAAAATGAGCGACAAGGTGGCCGCGGACTACGAGCGTTACAAGTACTGGTTCAGGGTCACGCCGTTCAACAACACCTACCTGGGCGGGATGAATTTTACCCTAGTAGGAATGGTTGCTCAACAGGTAGGTGCACAACTCAAGACGGCACCCAAGTTGGCTATCCTGGCCGAGAAAGCATCGTGGACGGAAGCCATAGTCGCTGCCGCCCCGGTGGTTCTTGAGGGAATCCAGATAGTGGGTGTCTGGCAGCCATCGGACAAGGCCACGGACCTCACAGCAGAGCTTCAGGACATCAAAGACAAAGGTGCCAATATGATCATGACAGCTCTCTCGGGGACGGTGGGCATAGCCTACGGCAAGCAATGGGAAGAGCTGAAGATACCGGCGGCCTCGGTGGGCATCAACGTGATGGCCCAGGCGGACAGTTTCATTACGAGCACGGGCGGGTTTGGCAATTACGAGATGACCTTAAACGTCTATGCTCGCGATGTTGAGTTGACCGAGAAGACTGCGGCATTCATGGATGCCTTCACCGAGGAGATGGGTGAGACTCCAACCTATAATGCGGGAACCTATGATGCGATGTACATCCTGAAGGAGGCCATCGAGAGAGCCGGCAGCGTGGAACAGGACGACATCGTTGTGGAACTGGAAAAGACCGACTACATCGGGACCGGAGGCCGGTTTGTTTTCAATGCCAAACACGATGTAACCTGGGGGCCCGGCTATGTAACCGGCGTCGGTGTGCAATGGCAGGACGGCCAACTAAAGGGCGTGTGGCCGCCGGCGAACGGCTCTTGGCCAACCGGGGGGCCAAGTGTAACCTACGAAGGTATTGTTGACTACAAACTGCCTCCGTGGGTAATCGAATTCTGGACGTGACCGTAGAACTGGTGACCAAACGTTTGTGGAAGCGGTTGGCCACCCAGATCAGGTAGTAGACAGAAGCAGCTTCAGACAGAGAGTATCCCCCCGGCGAGGCCTCGCCGGGGGGATGTCCGGATACTGCTGGAATTCCGGTTTGGGCAGCCTGTGGCAGAGAACATACTGATATACGGGCTCGTTGCCAGCGGAGTCTATGCTCTGCTGGCTGTAGGCTTCTCGCTCATATTCGGTGTCGCCCGCATAGCTAATCTCTCACACACCGCCTTCTACATGCTGGCGGCGTACTTGATATACTACTTCGCCACTTCCATGGGTCTGGATCTCTACGTTTCCATCATCCTGGCCATCGTCATAGTGACTGTCCTGGGAACAATCAGCTACAGACTGCTCATAGTCAGGGTCCGTCAGCACCAGGCGACGACGCTCATAGTAACCATCGCCATGGCAGTGATAATCCAGGAAGCCGTGCTGGACAGATTTGGAGGCCAGCCTCAAGGCGTTCCCAAACTCATCTCCGGATCGAGGGAGATCTTCGGCGCTACGGTGCTCAATCAGCAACTCCTGACGCTGGGTGTGGTGATTGTGCTGCTGGTGGCCACGTGGGCCTTCTTGATGAAGACCAAGCCCGGTGTCGCCATCAGGTCCATCGCTCAGGATAGAGAAGTGGCCAATCTCATGGGAATCGATGTACCCCGGATGGAGATGCTCACCATGGCCCTCTCTGTCGGTCTGGCGGCCATCGCCGGTGCACTGGTGGCTCCTCTATTCGTACTCACTCCAGGGATGTGGGCCCACCCGCTGGTGATGATTCTAGCCGTCGTGGTCCTGGGAGGACTGGGCAGCCTCAAAGGCAGTCTGATAGGAGCAGTCATCCTGGGGTTCGCCGAGAACATGGTGGTCTTCCTGGCGCCATCGGGAGCCTTTCTCAAGACATCAGTGGCTCTGGCCATCATGCTTGTGGTGATACTGATTAAGCCTGAGGGCCTTTTCGGTGTGGTTTTCGAGGAAGAGAGAGGATGAACGTACTGGCAGCCTATGTCACCAGGCCGTTCAAACTGCTAAGGGGTGAGATACTGGTTCTCCCCGGCAGGACGGCTGTCCTTCTCGTCTGCCTTCTCCTTCTCTTGTTCCCCGTCATCTCGCAGGAGCCGTACATTCTCCGGGTATTGATTCTCGCCGGCATCTTCGCCATCTTCGCCGCAAGCTGGGATCTGCTGTCCGGTTTCACGGGACAGATCAACTTCGGACACGCCTTGTTCTTCGGCGTCTCTGCCTACACGGCAGCCATCCTCAACCGGGACCTAGGATGGGCGCCCTGGGCCACCATTCCCCTGGGTGCCATTGCCGCGGTTCTGGCCGGCCTGGTTGTTGGCATACCCTGTCTGAGACTGCGGGGCACCTATCTGGCCTTCGCCACGCTCGCTTTTCCGCTGATACTACTGGGCGTGGTATATGCCAACCCCCGCGGCATCACTGAGGGCGAGCTGGGCATCGACGGGATAGCCGCTTTGTCCGGATCGAGAGTGGCTTCATACTACATCGTCATCCCCTCGATGATCGTCCTGGGGTTCATCATGTGGAAGATCGCCAATTCCAAGATCGGGCTCATTTTCCATGCCATACGTGAGGACGAGGTCACTGTGCGGGCATCGGGAATAAACACCACCCGGTACAAGCTCCTGGCTTTCTGCCTGAGTGGACTCATCGCCGGAATCGCGGGAGGTCTGTATGCCCACTTCATCAAGGGAGCGGGCCCATCGACGCTGGAGCTTCTTCTCTCCTTTCAGGTGATCATCTGGGCGGTCTTCGGTGGGATTGCGACTATCTATGGGCCCATGGCCGGTGTCATGATCCTCTACCCGTTCACCGAGTTCGTGCTCATCAGATACCTCGGGGGGCTTTCAGAGAAAGGCCCGCCCCTCAGCTACCTGGCAGAGCTTTCTCAAGCAAGATTGCTCATCTTTGCCTGCATCGTGCTGATGGTACTCCTCTTCATGCCGCAGGGACTCACAACATGGCTGCGGGACAAGACAGAGAAGGTGTGTCCGAGATGCAAGCTGCAGAATGTAGCCTGGCGCCGGAAATGCCGGGTGTGTGCAGCAGAACTGCGTTGAGTCGCTATCTACAAGCCCAGGTATGTCTTCCTTATGGTTTCGTCCCGCAGCAGTTCCTCACCGGTTCCATGAGCGATGACTTTTCCGTGGGAGAGAACGTAGTTCCTGGTAGCAAGTCCGAATGCAGCATGGACATCCTGTTCTACCAGCAACAGGGCGATGCCTGTGTCGCGGATCTCCTTGATGCGCTGGAACAGCTCGGTCTTCAGCTTGGAGGATAGACCGGTGGATGGTTCATCAATGCACAGCAGCTTCGGCCGCATCATCAGCGCCCGGCCTATGGCCAGCATCTGACGCTCGCCTCCTGACAACGTCCCGGATATCTGGCTGCCCCGTTCCTTCAGCACCGGAAACAACCTGTATACCTGCTCCAGGTTCCTGGTGATCTCCTGTTTGTCTTTGCAGAGATAGGCGCCGGCCCTCAGGTTGTCCATCACGGTCATCTCGGGAAAAACCCGTGCTCTCTCAGGGCAATGCACCAGACCCCTCTTGGCGATCTCGTGCGGTTTCAGGGAGTCCATCTTCTCTCCGTCGAAATCCACCGTACCTTCAAGGGTGATGTCGCCGGCCCGGGTGCCCTTCATGATGGAGCGTTCCCATTTCACCAGTCCGGTGATGGCGCGGAGCAGCGTTGA
>DAIQQD010000208.1:2182-3970 GCA_036787015.1 Chloroflexota bacterium | reverse complement strand
GTCACCGTGCGGCGGCCCTCTTCAGCCGGTCCATGATAGCCACGCCGATGCCCTTCTCCTCGGTCTTCTCGACGATTATCTCGTCGACGGCCAGTTCGTCCAGTTCGCGCAACACGGCGAAGATCTGCCTGGCATACTCCTTGAGTTCCTGCGGCATGATCCTCACGATGGGTCTTGCTTTCCCGCTTGAAGTGAAGTGACGGGCCACCACCGCTACCCTCTTCTCTTCCTTGGCCCATCGGTCCACCAGTTCAGCCATGGCACGCTGGTCACCCGGTTCCACCAGGGTGACCCGGGCCCTCGGACTGTAATGGCGGTAGCGCGTGCCGGGAGAGCGCTTCTGTCCCTCGGTTCCCCTCCCCATGACCACCCGCCCCAGGAGCGGCTCCAGGTCTTCCTGCGTGACCGCTCCGGGTCTCAGTATGGCCGGGGGCTTCCGTGAGAGATCAAGCACCGTGGACTCTACACCCACGGCCACCGGTCCCCCATCAAGAATCATGTCGATCTTGCCGGCGAAATCCTGCAGGACATGCCCGGCCGTGGTGCCGCTGGGCCGGCCGGAGAGGTTGGCGCTGGGGGCGGCAATCGGATGGCCCAGCGCTTTGATGAGGGCGAGGGCTATCTTGTTCTGGGGCATCCTCACGGCCACAGTATCCAGGCCGCCGGTGACATCATCCGGCACATCCAAGGACTTCTGGAGTATCAAGGTCAGCGGACCGGGCCAGAACCTATCGATGAGCAGGCTGGCTCTCTCTGGAACATGACTGGTCAAAGCCCTCAAATCCGCCACGGAAGCGATGTGCACAATTATGGGGTTGTCCAGCGGCCGGCCCTTGGCCACGAATATCTGTCTCACGGCGTCAGCGTTGAAGGCGTCGGCTCCCAGACCGTAAACGGTCTCGGTGGGAAAGGCCACCAGCCCGCCCCTTCTCAGGGCCTCGGCTGCTGTCAAGATGAGTCTCTTCTGCGGCGCCCTGGCGCTGACCTTCATGACGAAGGTTTGGGGACTCATCGGACGCTCTCCAAAGGAGCGGTGGGCACGGCGTTCAGATCGAGCCCTGACGTTTCTCCGCGCTCCAGCCTGGCGGCGCCGGCGGCTGCGACCATGGCGGCGTTGTCGGTGCGGAGGTCGGGCAGCGGGAAGAAGACTTCGAGTCCCAGCCGGCCACAGGTCTCCTGGAAGGCCTCTCTCAGGCGCCGGTTGGATGAGACGCCTCCCGTGACGCTGATGGCCGTGACGCCCTTGCGCTCCGCGGCTTGAACCGCCTTGGAAACCAGGACATCAACAATAGCCTCCTGGAAGCTGGCGGCAACGTCGGGGAGCGGAATAGTATCTTGCTCCTTTCCCCGGAACATGTTGACCACACACGTTTTGAGGCCGCTGAAGCTGAAATCGAGGGACCGGCTGCGGACCATCGGTCTGGGCAGATCGAAGGCCGTCCGCTTGCCCCGAAGTGAGAGTCTGTCGATGGCCGGTCCGCCCGGAAAGCCGATGTTCAGAAATTTGGCGATCTTGTCAAAGGCTTCTCCGGCAGCATCGTCCAGGGTGTTGCCCATGACCTCATACTGGCACAGGTCCTTGACATAAACAAGCATGGTATGCCCGCCGGAGACGGTCAGGCAGACATGGGGCAGCGGCATCTCGGGGTGGCTGAGGATGGGGGCGAAGATGTGACCCTCGATGTGGTGCGTCCCCACCAGGGGCACTTTGAGAGCGTAGGCGAGAGACTTGGCGGCGGACACGCCAACGATGAGCGAGCCGATCAGGCCGTATCTGGCGGAGACCGC
>DAIQQD010000208.1:0-2082 GCA_036787015.1 Chloroflexota bacterium | reverse complement strand
GGCGCCAGTGACAAGGCGTCGTCCGTGTTGCCTTTCTGGAAGCGGGGCAGGGCTATCCACGCGAAGACGCAACCGCTAGGCGAGTCGGACGGGCTGCCGAAACTGGCGAGAGGGCCCAATTCCTTGGCCAGAGTCTGGCGGTAGAGGTGAGCCGGCTTGCCCAGAAACAGCGTTGGTTCCTTGACCGTCACTGCTAAGCCCTTGATGTCACCCACGTAGAAGTCGCCCTTCCTCACCAGGCTCTTCCCGCGCGGTCGGTAGAGGGCGGCATAGACGGTCTCTTTCCCGGCATGCACCAGCGGGCAGAGTTGGATGGACGCGTTTCGGCTTTGATACGCCAGGGCTTCAAAAGAGGTCACCCCGCAGAGTGGCTTGCCAGTGACATAAGCCAGGGTCTTGGCTACCGTCACGCCGACCTTGGCCCCCGTCCACGAGCCAGGCCCGATGCCCACTGCCAGACCGTCGATGTCCTCTAGGCGGACGCCGCCGCGCTTCAAGACCTGATCAATATTGAGGACTATTCTCTGAAGTGAGTTGTCCCTGGCCTCCCAGGAATAGTCGGCCAGCAGTCGGTCGTCGTCAACAAGGCCGATGGCGTTGGTGGGGGCGGCGGTGTCGAACCCCAGTATCCTCATTTGGCCTCTAGCTCTCGAATGATCCTGCCGAACCTCTTGCCGCGGGCCGTTAGTTCCAGTTGGCGCTTCCTGGCGGAGAGGACGTCGAATCGTACGGCCAGCCGGTCCTCAGGCAGCAGCGGCAGCACTCTGTCTGCCCATTCTATTATAGCTACGCCCTTCTCAGTTCTGGCCAGGTAATCCATTATCCCCACATCCAGCCCGGCAGACACGTCATCGATGCGGTACAGGTCCAGGTGGAGCACCAGAAGCCGGCCCTGGTATTCGTTCACAAAGGCGAAGGTGGGGCTGTTGACCTGCTTCCCGGGGATGCCCAGTCCGGCGCACAGTCCTTTGGTGAAGCAGGTCTTGCCGCAGCCGAGTTCGCCGATGAGCGCGATCACGCTGCCGGCCTTGAGCTGCTGGCCAATCCTCTGGCCCAGCTTCCGCGTGGCTGTGGGGCCGCGGGTGATCAGGGAGAGACGCGTCTCGCTCATTTCACTTCTCTGGCCGCGATGTCCTTTCGATAATGGCAGCCGTCAAACTGTATGCGCGAGATGTTGGCATAGATCTTCGAGCGAGCCTCCGCAATGCTCTTGCCGTTGGCCGCCACGGTCAGCACTCTGCCGCCGCTGGTCACGACGCCGCCTTTCAGGGCAGTTCCGGCGTGGAATACCATGATACCCTTGTCCAGCTTGTCCAGCCCGGTGATGGGGAAGCCGGTCTGGTACTTGCCGGGATAGCCGCCCGAGGCCATCACCACGCCGACGCAGGGGTCCTGGCTCCATTCGATGTTCATCTTGCCCAGCTTGCCATCGATTACGGCGAGCATGATCTCCACCAGGTCGGTCTTCAGCCGCGGCAGCATCACCTGTGTCTCTGGGTCGCCGAATCTGGCGTTGAACTCCAAAACCTTGATGCCGGTGGCGGTGATCATCAGTCCGGCATAGAGGACGCCCCGGTACGGCATCTTCTCCGTGGCCATGGCGCGGACGGTTGGCTCCAGAACAGTCCGCACGGCTTCGGCCACCATCTCTTGACTGAAGAACCCAGGCGGGCTGTAGCCGCCCATGCCGCCGGTGTTCGGGCCTTGGTCGTTGTCGAAGACCCGCTTGTAGTCGCAGGCAGGCACCATGGGGCTGACGCTCTTTCCGTCGGTGAAGGCCAGCAGGCTGACCTCCTTGCCTACGAGGCACTCCTCCACCATGACCGTGTTACCGGCATCCCCCAGTGTTTTCCTCTCCATGGCGTCCGATAGCGCTTCGAGAGCCTGGTCCTTTGTGGCGGCTACGGTCACGCCTTTGCCGGCGGCCAGTCCGTCCGCCTTGATGACCATAGGGGCCTTACGTGATTTGACATAATCCCTGGCTTCGGAATAGGAGGAGAACACCTCGCCCTGGGCGCAGGGAATCCCGTACTTCTGCATGATGTTCTTGGAGAAGACCTTGCTGGCTTCGATCTGCGCGGC
>DAIQQD010000207.1:0-3979 GCA_036787015.1 Chloroflexota bacterium | reverse complement strand
GGCAATTCCTGACTTATGAATTGGAGTACCTCTTGTCTGAACTCCTCATCTTCTTGGCTGAAATGCAGATCCACGCTACCCTCTCATTCCGAATAGTGTTCGTTCGAACACCAGAGTTGCCAGAACCGGTGGGCTGACGGGGCCCTTCGGCGTTGCTCATCTCAGCCCAAATCCCCAGTGCACCACAAGGAAGCCGGCGCATTCTCACCGGCGAGAGCACTTGACGGTGCGGAGTTGTGGTAGTACCATCACTCATTATACTTCGAGCATCGTATACTCACAACTTCCGGATAGAACCATTGCTGGCCAGGGGGGTCAGAGCGGCTTGAGAGTTGAACGCGATGGGCATATCATGAGCGCCGACACTCGAGGTTCTACAGATCGGAGCCGGGGGGCGGGGTATAGTTCGCATCGCCACAAGACACCATTGTCGCACCACCTTGATGCTCAGGTGTGAAGTAGTAGCATGAGCCAGGCTCTTGTTCATTTCCCAATGTATCGCGGGGCAGCCGGTTCTCGCTTGACGAGGAAACGTGATCAATTCTGAGATGAGCCAGTCGAAGTTGTTCAGCTAGAGGGGAGGAGACCATGAGCAAAGACGAGAGATACGATGTGGTTGTTGTCGGTGGCGGACACAATGGCATGACAACGGCGGCCTACCTGGCAAAATGCAAGTTGAGCGTCTGCGTATTGGAGGAGAGGACCGAATCCGGCGGCCCGTGCGAGACGGTAGAGCCGATGGCCGGAGTGCGCATCTATCCCCACGCCATGCTCATGTATGCCGCGCCGGCTCCAGGCTTTGAGCAACTGGAGCTGTGGAAGTACGGGTTCCGCATGTCGTGGAGTCCGATGGATCTTATGAAGTCCATGGGCAGTATAGGTCAGCCCACCACTGCTGGGATCGAGGCGCCGAATCCAAAGGACATGGAGGGCTTCGCCAAGTTGAGCGGCCTGGCTAGCGCGACTCCTTTCATCCAGGAGTTGCTGCGGGCCACCTTCTGGTGCCCGCCTCATCCTCCTGAAGTTGAAGTGACCGACGACAACGTTCCCTACATGCAGGTGTACAAAGAGCGGCAGCCAGATGTGTGGACCCCGGAGCTGCGCGAAATGACCATGTTTGATCTCGTGGACGAGCACCTGCAGACCGAGTCGGTCAAGACCATGCTGGCGTTCGCCGCGTGGGCCTCAGGGGCGGCCGGTCACTGGGAGGGTGTGGCCATTCCTTCTTTTCTTTCAGACATCCTCATCTTGATAGCGGGGAAGTTGAGCGTGCCACGGGGCGGCCTGCACGGCTACTTCCATGCTGTCCATCGTGCTGCCGTAGCGCATGGTGTTGTGGTGCGCACCTGCTGCCCGGTCGACGAGATCATCATCCAGGACGGCCGGGCCGTCGGCGTACGGCTTCGCGAGAACGCCGCGACCGGTGCCAAGAGAATATGGGCCAACAAGGCCGTGATCGCTGCGGTGGACTACAAGCAGACCTTCCTGCAGTTGATTGGGAAGCAGCATCTGGACTCCAGTTTCCTGCAACGCATCAGGGACATCAGCCTCAAGGGTGGCAGCCTCTACGTCTCCACCCTGCATACGCGCAAGCCCATTCGCTGGCGCTCCAAGTTCAGAGCGATGGATGAAGTGAGCGTAGGTCCCAACAAGACTCCAGTTGGAGCAGTGTACCCTTCAGATTCGCGGGAGATCTATTACGAGAACGTCATGGACGTGGATGGACGGAAGGGCAATCCGAGTCTGCCGCCGGAGAGGCTCATGTGGTTCCTCACCCCGTCGCAGGCATTTGACCCCACCGACTGCCAGGGGTATCACCCCAAGGGATACATATCAGCCGCCTTCGAGGTCAACGTGCCCCCACCGGAGTATCACGTGGATGGGCCGGAGGCCATCGACAAGATCAAGGACAAGGTCAACGCCTACATGCGCCAGGCTTTCTCTGAGGCGCTCGACGGCCTGGACGACGACAATGTTATTCATCACTGGGCGGCTACTCCCTATGAGGCGGAGTTCCGCCACAGCGGCCTGGTGGGCGGCACCTGGTGCGGCACCCGGCACTGCCGCGACCAGCTATGGACGCAGCGCCCATTGCCCGAGCTGGCGCGGTACCGCACGCCGATCGATGGCCTCTACCATTGCCACCAGACGTCGGGGCATCCCGGCGCGCTGTGCCTGATGGCCATCCCGTATAACCTGATGCACATCCTGATCGAGGATGGAATCGCCCAGCCGGGCAAGTGGTGGTACCCGTCGCCGTGGTACATACCGCAGCAGGGCAAGATCTCGGCCATACCCCCGAAGTAGGGGAAGAGGAGGACGTCATGCGAGAGCAACCTATGTTCAAGATGTTCGACGAGTTCCCCGACGAAACCACGTGGGACGTCGTTATCATCGGCGGCGGCCCCAACGGCCTGATGGCCGGAGCCTATCTGGCCAAGGCCGGACTGAAAGTGGCCGTGGTGGAGCGCCGCTTCGAAATCGGAGGCGGGCTGGCCACGGAGGAGATCATCTACCCCCTCTATTCCTCCAACCCGCACGTTGTCTATCACATGATGGTGGACTACATGCCGGTGATCAAGGACTTCAATCTCGATGATCACGCCTTGGTCTGGGTCAAGCCCAACTCTCAGACGGCCATGGTATTCGAGGACGGCAAGTCGCTGGTGCTGACCCGCATGATCGAGGATACCAAGGATTCCATCTCCAAGTTCTCGTTCAAGGATGCCATCGCCTTCGGCAAAGTCATGCGCACCTGGCGGCGCATCGTCAACGAGATAGTGGCGCCGGCCACCTACATACCACCCATGTCGCCCATCGACCTGTCCGTGGCCATGCAGCGCACGCCCATCGGCGCGGAGATGCTGGAGATGGTGGAACGCAGCCCGCTGGAGATCATCAACCAGGTCTTCGAGAACGACCGGGTGCGCGCGATGATGCTCTACTCCAGTTGCATGTGGGGACTGGACCCTAGAGAGACCGGCATCGGCTTCTTCGTGCCCCTGCTTCTGGACCGAGGGATGAACAAGTACCTCTGCTACGGCGGCTCACATAAGTTCGCCGCCGCCATGGCCAGAGAGATTGTCAGGAACGGGGGCATGATTCTGGAGGCCGCCGAGGCCACCAAGATACTGATGAACAACGGGCATGTGGAGGGTGTCCTTATAGGCAACGAAGAGAGGACGCTGAAGTCCAAGGTGGTCATGTCCACCCTGGATCCTCAGACCACCTTCTTCGACCTGTTGGGCAAAGACAAGCTACCTGCCTCGCTGAAGGATGCTGTCGAAAGTTGGAAGTACGACAAGTGGAGCTTCTTCACGCTGCATGTAGCCTCCGACGAGGCGCCGCATTTTGCCTGCGATGACCCCTGGGTCAACGAGGCCTTTATGACCATTTTCGGAGTCGAGAGCACGGAACAACTACTGGCCCACTGGGACAACGTGGTGAAGGGCAAGATCGGCAACAATTTCGGCGGTCACTCCACTTGCGAGAGCTTCTTCGATCCGCATCTCAGCCGGAAGCCCGGCAAGCACGTCTCGTTTTTCCAGATGCACGCTCCCTATGAGATCGAGGGTGGGTGGGACAAGAGGGCCAAAGAACTGGATGAGGCCATCCTGGCCAAGTGGCAGAAGGTGGCGCCGAACATGAAGAAGGCGAACATCATCGCCACCAGCAACGAGACGCCGGAGGATATCGCCATCCGCTTCCCCAACATGCGCCGTGGGGCCATCAAGCACGGCGACTACCGGCCGGTGCAGATGGGCTGTTTCCGCCCCAATCAGGAGTGCTCGTCCACCAGGACGCCCATCGAGGGGCTCTACGTGTGCGGCGTATCGACGTATCCGGGGGGACTGGTGCTGGGGGGGCCGGGGTACCTCGGGGCCAACAAGGTGGCCGAGGACCTGGGAGTCAAGAAGTGGTGGAAGCCCACGCCGGAGATGGAGAAGTACGTCAAGACGTATCTGTCATGAAGGCGGCG
>DAIQQD010000206.1:0-4027 GCA_036787015.1 Chloroflexota bacterium | reverse complement strand
GCTTTATTGAAGGCGGCGGCCCTGTCCTTCGGGTCATAGTCCTTGGCTTCGTCCAACTTGTAGACTCTCTGTGAATACCACTGGAAAGTGTTCCTATGGTTGAAGGTGGGACATGGTTGCAGCACCTCTATGAGGGCAAACCCTTTGTGCTTGATAGCCAGTTGTATGAGCATGGCCAGATGTTCGCCATCGCCGGCAAACCCTCGTGCCACGAAGCTGCAGTCGCAGGCGACAGCCACTGCCAGAGGCCGCAGGGAGACCCAAGCCCCGGTTGGGTTCATCTTTGTGGTGAATCCCAGGTCAGTCGTAGGACATGCCTGCCCACGGGTCAGTGCATATACTTGATTGTTGTGGACCATATAAGTCATGTCCACGTTGCGGTTCATGGCATGAACAAAGTGATTTCCTCCCTCTCCATACGCGTCGCCATCGCCGCTTACGGCAATCACAGTCAGCTCGGGATTGACTATCTTCGCTGCAGTGGCAGCGGGGATCGGACGGCCGTGCAGTTCGTTGAGGACATTGCACTGCAGGTAGTGAGGGAATTTGCCTGCCTGGCCGATGCCTGAGACCATGAGCACCTGCTGTGGCCGGAGTTGGAGTTCGACCAGAGCCTTCTTCATGGCCCGCAAGATGCCGAAATTACCACATCCGGGGCACCAGGCCACGGCGGAAGTGCTGGCGTAGTCCTCTACCTTCACCTTGTCTGAGGCAGTCACCATAGCTACGATACCTCCTTCTTGAGGGAGTTCACGATGTACTGAGGAGAGAAAGAGCGTCCGTCGAACTTCAGGATGCTCTTGTGCGCCTTGATGCCTGTCTCTGCCCGCATCAAGCGCGCCAACTGGCCGGTGGCGTTGCTTTCGATGACAAAGGCCTTGGGCGAGTGCGCCAGCGCCCGTGTCACGGCATCAACTGGGAACGGCCACAGCGCATTCAGATGAAGGACACTTGCCGCAATCCCGTCGGCTTCAAGGAGCTCAGCCGCTTCCTTGATAGCTCCGTAGGTGCTGCCCCAGCCAATCAGAGTGAACTCAGAGTTGGGCCTGAGCGTGATCGTAGGCTCATCTATATCATCCTGAAGCCTGTCAAACTTGCGCTGGCGTTTGAGCACCATACGCGTTCTTGTTTCGGCATCCTCGATCATGTGGCCTTCTTCGTCGTGTTCATCTGAATCCGTCACCACCAGGGAATTGCCTTGCATGGGAAGCGCACGAGGGGAGATGCCGGATTCCGTGATGAGGTGCCTCTTGTAGTTGGTTAGGCTCGCTGCTTCTTCGTCAGAGATGGTCTGTCCCCGGTCAACCTTGGCTTTCTTGAGATCGAATCTCTCGACGGTGTTATAGCAGTCTGCCAGATCATGATCGGTGATGAGAATGACCGGTGTCTGATACTTCTCCGCTATGTTGAAGGCTTTCACTGTGAGCCAAAAGGCTTCGGCCACTCCGCTTGGCGCCAGCACCGGCCGCCGGAATCCGCCATGGCCGCCATACAGTGCAAATTCCAGGTCGCTCTGCTCAGTCCTGGTGGGCAGTCCTATCGCCGGTCCTGGCCTCTGCCCGAGAACGACCACCATAGGCGTTTCGGTCATGGCCGCCAGACTCAGTGCCTCAACCATTAAGCAGAAGCCTCCACCGGATGTCGCGGTCATAGCTCTGGCGCCAGCATAAGCGGCGCCGACCACCATATTCGCCGCGGATATTTCATCCTCCGCCTGCACCACCGGTATGTTGAATCGCCGCCCCTTCTCGGCAATGTACTCCAGGATGCTCGTTGTGGGTGTCATGGGATATCCAGACACGAATTTGCATCCGGCAACCATGGCCCCGAGAGCGACGGCTTCATTTCCCGTCATCATGATTTTCTCAGTCGGCCCCCGCGGAGCGACGCGGGGCGATGTTCTGTCAGCGAAGTGCTGGCTCGCATATTCATAGCCGGCTCGTGCTGCCGCCCGATTCCCCTCTACAGTCTTGTCCCCGTGTCGTCCGAATTCTTCACCCAGAACGTCGGCAAGCAGGCCGAAATCATAGTTGATGAGGCCGACCACCGCTCCGATGGTGACGATGTTTGACATAAGGCGATCGCCACCTTTCTCGACTGCCAGGCGCTCAAGTGGTATATCCAGGAAGTTGTCACCGTTCTTGTCACCAGTCTTGATTTTTCCACGGTCACAGATGACAAGTCCCGCAGCATCCATCTCCCCTTTGTGGAGGTCTATCGTCTCCGCGTTCAGCGCTATGAGGATGTCGATCTTCTCTGACGTGGCTTGTATGTGCCTCTCGGCAGCCCTGACCCTGGCGAAACTGTGGCCACCTCGTATTCGGGACTCGAAGTCCTGGGTGATGAGAACCTCATATCCACCGCGCATCAGAGTCTTCCCCAACACGAAGCTCATGGATTGAATTCCCTGTCCCGCCTCCCCGCCAACCACGAAGCTAATGTCGACAGCCATTCTGCCGTCTCCCTTCCTGCTGTATGACGACTGCTCAGTCTACTTTTTCGAACATATCTTGGGTGGCGCCGCACACGGGACACACCCATTCCGGAGGCAGCTCTGCAAAAGCTACTCCGGGTTTGATGCCCCCCTCAGGATCACCCAGCGCCGGATCGTAGACATAACCGCATACACTGCACCGATACTTGACCATCACCATGCCGCTCACTCCCTTCTAATCTCCCTAACGGAGAGACCGTGAATATTCTGGTGTCTGCTCCAATTCGCCAGAAGTGCGCCTGTGCACGTTCTGGCATGACTCTGAAGGCAGGATCAGCCTGACCGCCCGCTCATACAACAGGAAGTCCCAGGCCCAGTCAACCATAACCAGGATTCGATTGCGGAAACCAATGAGGTTGAAGATATGCACTCCCAACCATAGGACCCATGCGCCAAAGCCCCTGAATTCGCGTCGTCCAACGTAAGCCACTGCTGCGAAGCGCCCAATCGTAGCCAGTGACCCCTTGTCCCGATACTGAAACGGCAGAGGATCCGAATTCTGTAGTTGACGCTTGATATTCAGCGCGGCTGCTGCACCTTCCTGTATAGCAGGAGGGGCTGTAAATGGCAGTGCGTGTCCGTCCTTCTCGAGGTGAGAGAAATCACCAATAGCGTATACCTCAGGATGGCCAGGCACCTGCAGGGAAGGCAAAACCTGGACTCGGCCATCCCCCGCCACTGGCAACCCAGAAGTCTCTGCCAGGCTATCCCCCCGGACTCCTGCTGTCCAGACCACAGTCCGAGATGGTATGAAGCTTCCGTCCTTCAGATGTACTCCCTCGGGAGTGACGTGCGTTGCCGCTGCGCTCAGCAGTACTTCGATTCCCATTCTGCGAAGGCGTTGAAGGGCATAGTCGCGCAGACGGCCGGGCAGATCAGGAAGGACGCTGTCAACCGCCTGAAGGAGCAATACTCTGACGTTGCTCAGATTCAGCGCCGGGTAGTCTTTCATGATCGGGCCACGCATCAACTCTGCCAGTGCCCCGGCAAACTCCACGCCAGTAGGGCCCCCGCCGACAATCGCGAAGGTCAACAGACGGCGGCGGACTTCGGCATCAGGTTCACTCCCGGCCTGTTCCAGGCAGCAAAGGATGTGGTTCCGCAGAGCAATGGCGTTGTCCAGCGTCTTCATCTCAAAGGCATCTTCCGCAGCGCCCTCTACCCCAAAGAAGCGGGTCATGCTTCCAGCAGCCAGGATGAGGTAGTCGTACCGAATAGGGTGACCAGCCACATTGAGTGTCTTGGCATCGAGATCGATTCTCTCCACCTGGCCCATCAGGAAACCGGCATTCGGGATGCCGCGAAGGATGGTGCGTACCGGATATGAGATCTCTTCGGGTTCCAGTTCGGCTGCGGCTACCTGGTAGAGCAGAGCGTGAAAAGTGTGGTAGTTGTTGCGATCGATGATGAGTGTGTCCACGGGGGAGCGGGCCAGAGCTCGAGCCGCCGACAGACCTCCAAACCCCGCCCCGACGATAACCACCCTGGGTCGTGCGCTGCGGCTGCTGTTGATGTAAGACATCCCGCTCTCCC
>DAIQQD010000205.1:0-4037 GCA_036787015.1 Chloroflexota bacterium | reverse complement strand
TCACGGGTGAATCCTAAGTCTGCCGCTCCAAAAGGGGGTATCCTTGGACGAGAGCAACGACACTCTTGCCAACTCCTCCGTCTCCAGGCTGAGGTTGACAGCGTCTGGGACGGTTGGGCCGATATGCAGACACTCCCCTATTACGTAATCTCCACATCCCTCGCTTAAGTAGTTTCGCCAATGTACTGCGATCACCTCTCCGCCATACTGTGATTGGTTGCGAGTGCGAGATGTGTTTCATCTCTCGGCCTACAACTTAGAGTAGATCGGCGTCTCGCCTCGACCATTATTCAATGGAGGTGATTATATGTGGGACCGATGCACGGAATGGTTGAGATGCGGCCCAGAGTGGCGGTTGGCGAGCACTCTGGTGGCCCTTCTGCTTGGTTTGGGCATACTGGTACTTGTTATCGGTCTACTAACCGACGCCTACAATTGGCAGATGGGTATTATCGGGCTGGTCGCCTTGTGGGGAGCTGCCTTCGTCCTGCGAGTCTTTCTGGTTACCCCAGAAAAATGACGAAGAGTTCGGCCTACCAACACGGATGGCACTCTGTCCAAGAAGGAATGAGATGCGCTTTTCGCGATCAGAAGGAAGCTCCACGCCAAGAACGTGGGACTCCTCTGACAGATGCAGCCCAATCCCTTCAGTGCCCCGTCTTTCTACTGAAGCGAAGACCGTCACCAACCCTTCGGCCGCTAGACGATCACAGGGTCCAAGTGCATATTGGAGAGCAGGCAGGCGATCGCCCATCCTATACCCCGACATAAGTAGTCCTCACATCCCCGACTTAAGTGGAATCCCCAATAGCCCAGGAATCCTGCTCCTGCAATACTGCGACCGGATTACAGGTGAGAAACGCGTATCGTCTCAAGGCCTCAGAGTCGAAGAAGATCGCAATCTCGCCCGAAGCGCTGTTCAATGGAGGTGATTCTATGTGGGACCGATGTACGGGATGGCTAAGGTGCGGCATAGGGTTTCGGCTGGCACAGACTCTGGTGGCTGCTCTGGTTGGTTTGGGCATATTGGTGCTTCTGATAAGCCTGCTAACCGATGCCTACAGTTGGCAGGCGGGTATCGTCGGACTAGTTGTCTTATGGGTGCTCGCATTCGCCTTGCGAGTCTTTGTGATCACCCCAGAAGAATGACGAGGAGTTCGGCCCAACCAAGAGACGCACGGATTCGTTGATGTTTGTGAACGTCATTCTGCCGATGGCGCGTAAACGGCGGATTCCGAAAGGGGTGTACCATGGCGAAGGGTACAATCAAGAAACTGGTGACAGACCGCGGCTCCGGTTTCAATGAAACCGGAGGGGGGAATGATCTCTTCTTTCATGAGAGCCAGCTCCAAGGTGCAGATTACCCATCTCTCAAGGAAGGGCAAGCATCCTCATCCGGAGGAGGCGGATACTAGAGTGAGTATGAAGAGAGTCCTAATACTGGGGGCTGGCTCGGCGGGAATTGCCGCTGTATTGGAGCTCAAGAAGGCCTCAGTTCGCAATCCAGAGATGGAAGTAACACTGGTGGATCAACAGAATTACCACTTCGTTATACCCATGATATATCAGGTAGTCGCTGGTAGCGTGGAGCCCAATTTCATCTCCTTTCCCTTGCGAGTTCTGCTCAGGCAGAAACCTACTGCAGGTCAGTTTAAGTTCATACAGAGCCGTGTCCGGAGCATAGACACAGAGAAGAAGAGAGTAACCACAGATAGAGAAGAGCTGGAGTGGGACTATCTGGTGATAGCCTTGGGCAGCACCGCCAATTTCTTCGGTATGGATGAGGTCGAAAGGAATTCAATACGCTTCAGGTCACTGAGAGACGCTATCAGTATCCACAATCGTATTCTGGACAACCATGAGGCAGCCCTGCTCGAAAAAGATGAACTCCGTAGACGCGAGCTACTCACTTTTGTGGTGGTAGGAGGTGGGCCTACTGGCGTGGAACTATCGGCTCATATTCAGGACTTCGTCCTCAAGACCCTGGTACGCGATTACCTCTTCCTGACGCCGCAGGTTAGGGTAATCCTGATTGAGGCCCAGGACACCCTCTTATCAGGCATGAAGCCCAAGGCTGCAGAGCTGGCTCTCGCCAGGCTGCGCTCTCGAGGGGTGGAGGTTCTATTAGGAACACGCATAAGTAAAGCGTGGGCAGGCGGTGTCCAGACAGCTGATGGCCAGACCATAACAACCGCCAATGTAATCTGGGTGGCTGGAGTGAAGCCAGTGGATATTGTGGCCTCACTGCCATTCGATAAAGCCAGAGACGGACGAATCAAGGTAAATGAGTACTTGGAAGTGCCGAATTCACCTGGTGTCTACGTTGTAGGTGATTGTGCCTATCTGCAGCAAGAACACAGTTCGGGAGCCTATCCGCCAACTCACCAGGTAGCCGTCCGTCAGGGCCCAGCATGTGCCCGAAACGTCCTCAACGCCATAGAAGGCAAACCTCAACGTCCCTTCCGCTACAAGTTCAAGGGGCAGTTAGTGTACATCGGCAGAAACGTGGCGGTGGCTCAGTTACTTGACCGTGTTTTCGACGGTTTCGCCGCCGGATTCCTGAGGCGAATCTTGTTCCTGGAGCAGATGATCATGTACCTAGGGCTGCTGACAGCATTCAAGAACAAGATGGGGACGGCCCTTGATTGGTTCTTTGCCTATTTCTACCATCGCAACACCGCTCGCATAGAGTGAGTGCCGAGATCAGTCTCTGGAACTTATAGAGAGAATGTGGTCACAGTGATTCCGTCCTCCGGATTGACTCAAAAGGAGAGAAGCAAGACCAGGATATGGCTTGCAGAAATGCGCCCCAAGTTCCTGGTGGGCTCAGCCACTTTGGCATTCTTGGGGACGTCCATAGCGTGGTGGGATGGTTTCTTTAGCCTTCGTTACGCTGTGCTCGGCTTTATCGGGCTTGTTCTGTGGCATATTAGCGTTCAAGTTCTGAATGACTACTTTGATTATAGGAGCGGGGTCGATTTCCAAACTCAGAGAACGCCTTTTAGTGGCGGCAGCGGTGTCCTGCCTGCCCGTCTCCTCGAACCCCTATCCGTCCTCAGATTCGGCTTGCTCAGCTTTGCCCTGGCCGTCCCTGTATGGACGTACCTTGTTATCGTCAAAGGTTTACTGTTGCTTCCCGTTGTCGGGGTTATGGCTGTTTGCGTCCTGTTCTATACCCCAGTTCTCACCAGATGGAGGCTGGGCGAGATCTCCTCTAGCCTTGGTCTCGGTATATTGCCCATATTGATGTTCTACTTTATCCAAACAGGAGGATATACCACTGAGGTAGCGGTAGCCTCCATCCCTGCCGGGATTCTGATGTTCAATGTACATCTTTTGAACGAATTTCCGGATGTTGAGGCAGACAAGATAGGACACCGCAAGACCCTACCCATCGTATTGGGTAGAGCAAAGGCAAGCTGGATGTATCTGGCTGGGACCGTAGCTGTCTACGTTTGGGTAGTGGTATGGGTTGTAGTCCGGGTTATGCCTCCGACGGCGCTGTTGGCCCTTGTGACAATTCCTCTTGCTTTCTGGGCAACGAGGGGTGCTCTGAGCTATAAAGATGAAGCCTTGTTTGCGCAGGCCCTATGGGCCAACTCGCTTTGTTTGATATTCACGACTGCACTGCTTGGAGCTGGCTACTTGTTAGGCCGCTACTAGGTACTCTTAGGCCTAGAGTACATATAGCTGACCGAGAAACACCGGGCAGTGTTGGAGGAACGCCGCATGACGAAGCAGAAACGCGAGAAAGAGCAAGTTGTTCTGGTCGATCAAGATGGCGTAGTGCGGGAATCGGCTGGTGAGATTCTTACCCTTGACAGAGACACTGCTCACCGCCAAGGCGTCTTACACAGAGCAGTGTCCGTCTTCGTTTTCAACACCAGAGGAGAGCTTCTTCTGCAGAAGAGGGGGCAACAAAAGAACCACTCGGCAGGACTTTGGACGAACACTTGTTGCACTCATCCCAGGAAAGGCGAGAACCCTATCGTTGCGGCTAGACGCCGACTGGCCGAAGAGATGGGACTGAAGTGCGA
>DAIQQD010000204.1:0-4057 GCA_036787015.1 Chloroflexota bacterium | reverse complement strand
TGTGGGCTTTGTTGCTTCCCCCTTCGTCCAAAGGCACGAGGTCGTGCGCCGTCCAAGCCCCCTCATATCCCCGTCTGTCTTCAAAGACCATATTGAGGTACTTACCGCACTTGGCACAGCGGCCGTGCTGTCTGACATAAGCCGCATTCTTGACGTTGTAGTCGAATCTCACTCCTGACTGCCATACCCCGTGAATCGAGATTGAATGGTCAGGCGCCTGTTGCCCGACCGTCGCATCTGTCATAGCATACTGTTCTCAGCCTGACAACTGCCTACTCGATATCCCAATGACAAAACCCTCTCATCCTCAGCCCCGACTCAGGTAGAAGCGGCTGCTGCGAATGCCACTCTGGCGACGTCAGGGCCTATGGCAACTCCCAGACTCTACCCCATCCGATGTTCTGTTGACGCGGTGCCGTCGAGGAATTCGAGTCACTGCTGTAGATCTTCGGGACTGCTCTGTACCGCCTTCACTTCTCATTGCCCACGTTACCGCTGGTGATGAGACCGGAGTTCCCGACTCATCGCTTCTTCTTTGTCGTATGCAGCGCCCTGGCAATTTGAATAAGGGTTCAGAACATGGGAGAATCCCCCGGGGGGCACTGGGCTGTCACCGATGCGCCACTACCCTCTGCGTGAAGAAAACACGAGGAGGTTCTTTGTGAAGGATTCCGGCAAGGCACCAAACAGCAAACAGCGGGAGACCAGCAGATTGCAGAAAGACCCTGACAGCGTCATCCACGGGAGACGCACCTCTCCAAACAGTGGGAAACAGAACAGCCTTCACGGAGTCTCGGACGGCCTCTACAGGGTGTTGGTAGAGGCGGCCGGACAAGCAGGCCATGGTATCGTCATTCTCCAGGATACCGATGACAAGATAGGAGAAATCGTGTTCGTCAATGCGGGTCTTGCTGGAGCATTGGGATACGGCCATAGCGAGTTGCTCGGCAGGACTATGAGTGATCTTATCTGCCCGGAGGACCTGCCGATTGTCGCTGAACGCTATGCCCAGAGACAGAAAGGCGAGAATGTCCCGTCATGCTATGAGCTGCGAGGACTGAGGCGCGACGGGACCAGAGTGCCACTCGAAATCAGTGCAGTGACTGCAGTCATCGACGGCAAAGTCTCCACCATGGCCTTCGTTAGAGATGTTTCACAGAACGTCAGTCTGATCGAGGACCTAGAGAGAAGCGAGAGACGCTACCGCCTGCTGGCAGAGAACTTGTCGGACGTTCTTTTCACTTCGGACATGCAACTGCGGCCTACATACTTCAGTCCTTCTATCACGCGTCTTCTCGGTTTCAGTGTGGAGGAGGCAGAGTCGCGGCGTATACACGAGGCTCTGACGCCCGAGTCTCTGCCTGTTGCCATGAAGGCAACGGAGGATCTCTTGGAGGGAAATCGAACGGAGACCTCACGCTCTGTGTCAAACGTTGTACAGTTGGAGACAATTCGCAAGGATGGTTCAACTGTCTGGATAGAAGCAGAGGTGAGCGTGCTCAGAAGTCCCGACGGCCACCCTCAAGGATTCTTGGGGGTCATCAGAGACGTCTCAAGTCGCAAGCTGGCGGAAGACAGGTTGCGCGAGTCAGAGGAGAAGTATCGGCAGCTGGTTGAGAACATCAATGCGGCCATCTATTCTGTCGACGAGAATGCTATCACCACATACATAAGCCCGACATTCGAAACGCTCTTCGGCACTGACCCCGCGGAGCTGATTGGAAAGAGATTTGCTGACTTTATCCATCCCGAGGACTTGCCAGCCTCAATGGAGAGCCTCCGTAAGGTGATGTCAGCCTCCCTGATGGAACCATGGGAGTGCCGCATGGTCTTGCCGGGATCCAGCCAGGTCTACTGGGTACAGGGGCACAATCGACCTGTCTACAAGGACGGTTGCGTTGTCGGATTCCAGGGGGTGCTGGTGGATATCACCCGCCAAAAGCAGGCAGAGCAGGCGCTGGAACTCTCAGAGAAGAAGTACCGCACCCTGGTGGAGTCTTCACCCGATGGTATTCTGTCTGTCGATGCCCATAAGCGCATTGTAGAATGCAATGAGGGGATCTGCCGGTTGCTTGGATATGCCAAGGAAGAGATCAAGGGTGCTGATGTCGGCAAAGTGGCGACCAGTAGTGCGCTTGAGAAGGGGGATGCTTTCACCCAACAGATTGACGCAAATGGCTGTGTTGAAGCAGAGCTTGAGATGCTGCACCGCGATGGTCACAGCGTTCCTGTTTGGGTCAAGATGGTGGGGATCCACAGAGCGGAGCAAGGTGAGTACGAGATCATGGCCTATCTCCGGAACATGGAAGAGCGGAAGAGGGTTGATGAGATGAAGGATCAATTCATCAATATGGTCTCGCACGAAATCCGCACCCCTCTGACCGTGATCATGGGAGCAGTGAATACCGTTCTTTCGGAAGGAGGTCACCTACCTCGACCGGAATCACGCCGTCTTCTTGAGGATGCATCTTCTGAAGCTGATCAACTCTCTCACATCCTGGACAATCTTCTTGAGCTCTCCAGGTCTCAGGCAAAAAGACTGACTCTCCAACTTGAGCCGCTGGTGCTCGAGGGTGTAGTTCACAAGATTATTGAACAGGCAAGGCGTCACTCTCCGATGCACACGTTCGTCGTGGACTTGCCGAACCTGCTCCCGGCTCTCCGCGCCGACCGCACAAGGCTCGAGAGGATCCTTCACAACCTGGTGGAGAATGCAGTCAAGTACTCACCTGGTGGTGAGATTCGGGTGTCTGCCAGAAGAGACGGAAGGAATCTGGTTATTGGGGTTCACGACCAAGGGCCTGGAATACCAACTGACGACCGAGCGAAGCTCTTCGAGCCATTCCACCGAGCAAGACAGGCCGAGACCGGTGGTGTCAGCGGGATCGGGCTGGGCCTCCTGGTCTGCCGGTCTCTTGTGGAAGCGCACGGCGGGCAGATCTGGTTGGAGTCAGAACCTGGCCAAGGCACCACCTTCAACTTCACCATCCCCATCTACGCCAAAAGTTGAGCGTCACAGGACGCGAACGCGGGCTATGATTGCCTTCGGGCACGGGATTGGATCTCCGCAGGTTCTATCGCTGCAGGAAATCCCTGCCGGGTATTGAAAACGAAGCCGCCCTACAAGGGGAGGACTTATACCTAGGACGATTACCACGACGGGGACTTGTGCGACACTCATAGGACGCAATCCTCCAGCCTGTCAGTCTTGAAGCCTGCCATTCACCCCGCTACAGAACCTAAACCTGTCCCCCACACCTTCTTATGGCATGGCGAAGAACCCTGGCCACATGAAAACAGAGCGAGGGTAACACAGTGGTGAACACCCATTGTGCTAAATTCCCTTCTATCAACCGACGGGCCTACAAAGAGAAAAGGGCCAACGCTCGGCCTAGCCGCGCGTTGAGGAATGTTCGGCAAGCACGATCGCTCTTCTGGCGCAGCTAGCGCGGCAAATGCCGCAGCCATAACATCGCCGAGGGTCTATTACCACCTTCTCGGTAGCGACACTATAACCCATGGCCCCGAATTGACACGCGCGCATGCACCGACGGCACCCGTTGCACAGGTCGCGGTTGACTTCAGCAGTGTATTCCGCCCGGAACATCATGGGGTAACCCATGCTGAGAGTTGCCCGCATGGCCAAGCAATCCGAGCGGTCGCAGTTGCAGATACTCCCGATAAAAGGAGTCTTGAAGGTCCAGACAGTATGGCAGAGTCCCTTCCTCTCGACCAGTCGAAGGCTGGCCAGAGCCTGTTCTTTGGACAGCACCTCCAGGCCGCCTGTATCCGGGCCCGTGAGGTAGCTCGAGCCAACCGAACGTACCAACTCAATCAATCGTGATCGCTCGTGTGGAACCATGCTGAGCGCATAGCAGTACCTTTGCTCACTGCCTACGGTCGCTTGGCGGCACAAGCAGGGGAGCCTGACGATGGAGTTGACAAAAACAAAGATGCGCTCGATTTCCTCGATGGGCAGAACCTGCCCCCAGTGATACCTCTTCTGTATCTTGAGCGCGATCGGGCTTATCACCGCCCGGACATACGGCGGCAGCCG
>DAIQQD010000203.1:0-4067 GCA_036787015.1 Chloroflexota bacterium | reverse complement strand
TTGGTGGGCTTCGAACACAGAGATCGACCCAGGGTAGAACCCCACAAAGGCTGCCGGGCGCTGGCCCGTGTCCGTGTCCAGCACCGCAAGGTGTTGAACGTAGTCGGGAAACGTCGACGAGGATATCAGTGGTTCAGAGATTGCGGCCAGTATCTCAGAATGGCCGTCGCCATCCAAGTCTGCGGGGAGCAAGACAGAAGACTCGCTGCCGCCGTACCCTCCCAACCCCGCCATCAGCAGCGGAGTGGCTGGCACGACTCTGACAGGCTCATCATGAGCAACGTCGTAGATTTCAAGACGCTGTTGACTGCAATAGTAACCTGAGTATTCCTGGGTTCCGTAGTTCACAAGCGTCCACGCCAAGTCGTCCTTTCCGTCACCGGTCACGTCCCCAATGCTGATAGCGGGCGGATTGATGTTCCATCCGCGCCACGAATAGGTCCGCCATTTCACGATGTGCGTCCACATTGACGAGCCGTCTTTGCCGGAGATGATACACAGCACCAAACCAGCGTATTCCTGGCCAGAACTGTCCTGGCCGAGGACAGCGCCTGAACAGCCGCTATAGGACTCATAGCAGAAGAGCGAATCGGCATTTCCATCACCGTTGAAATCACTGGAGACCAGATCGATGGTACCTTCGCGTCCCGGCAGTGCTACCCTCAACAATTCCTCCCCGCTCACAGGAGACCGCTTCAGAAGCACCGGACATCCCGCTGCTGTGTACTGGTCCGGCTGCACGTTGCCCGGATCCCGTTGGATGTAGGCGAGATCCCTCACACCGTCACCATTGGCATCGGGCACAACCTCCACATACTCGATCAAGCAGTCTGTCACAGGGTTGAACGTCAAATGCAGCTCATAGCCGGTGGTGTTGTCGGTGCTCCCCAGCAGCACAATCTTGGCGGCAGAGAGGACCGCCAGGTCGCTGACGTTGTCGGAGTTGAGGTCATCGAGCACCATGAACTTCCCGGCCTCGTCCTCCGCCCATTCTCCGCTGGCAGTCGTCCAGAGCTCGGTGCCTGCACTGTCGAAGATCGTCAGTCCGCTGGCAGTGCTGACAGCGATGGCGTGACCGGCGGAGCCGTTGCGGGTCACATCGAGAGATGCGATCGGCTGTCCCACAGGGAAGCTGGAAGAAGTACCATCCTTGCCGCTGAAGATGAAAACCGTGTCTTCGCGGTACGCGACGACATCCTGGACACCGTCGTTGCCCACCAGGTCCGCGGTCAACTCTATCCCCTTCAGTCCGCCACTGCTCTTCAGTTCATTGAGCGGGACTTCGTATGACCAGGCGATTTCTCCGGTGGCCCCGTCCATTACCTTTAACAATCGTACTTCGGCCTCTGGAACCTCTGACGAATACGGGTAGCCGGAATTCACCAGTGTTACACCATCATTCTTGAGGGATGGGGTGTAGCCATACTGGGAGGTACTCTTCCATTCAGCGCTGAAGAGAGTGTCTTCCGTGGCGTCACCGACGAAGTGGCCAGCCTCAACTTTGACATTGGCAATCCTGGGGTAGTGCCACAACACTTCTCCCGTAGAAGATATGACCGTCATGTCGCCAACAAGGAGGAAGGCATTCTCTCCGATCTGCCTGACGTTCGGAGCGTATCCGTCGAGAGTGGATACAGGGATGGTCTTTACCACCGACTCGCCATCTGCCAGGTCAACGAGCTTGATCTCCTCCGCCGTCGGCACAATGACCACCGGCTTGCCGCCATAAGAGCCCATGTCGAGGCTCCAGGCATTGACATCCCTGTCCCACAACTTATTTCCGGCGGCATCCAGGAGCGCCACTCGGTTCTTCACCTCTGTTCCCCAGTCACTAGCTGTCGCACTGCCGTAAGATACGAGGATTCCCGGCCCGCCATCCGGCGTAGCCTTGGGAACCAGTGCTATGGGACCCGGAGCGCTTGCCTCCTGTGTCGGAAGCGAGACCTCCCATTCCAGACACTCGTCTTTGAGGTCAAACAGCCGCACCAGCCCATCTGACGAGGCAATCGCCACCTTGCCTCCTTCTCCATCCAGCGTGAGAAGGTGCTCTGCCGTGGACTGGGTGGTCTCGCCGTGCGCTGTGATTTCCGGCAGTCGGGTTTGCCATCTGGCCTCACCGGTGTTGCCGTTGAGCAAACAGATGTAGCCGTCGTCCGTAGCCAACAGGACTTCGTCCGTGTCGTCGCCACTGAGATCCGCCACCGTTGTCAGCCTCTTTGGAGTGTGTGAGGAGCCGGACCGCCAGTGCTCAGTGCCATCTCTGGCGTCCAATGAGATGACCCGCTCGCCTGAGATGAACACCACGCTCTGCGAATCCCCGTCCCCTATCACTTGCAGCCCACTAATGCCAAGTTGGCGCTTCACCCACACATCGTCCCAGATCTTGGCCATGGGCGCGAACTGCCACAGCTTCTCCCAGGTGACTCCGTCGTAGCAGCGGAGGGCGGGCACCTGCGTGTCGTTCAGCACTACCACCACCTCGCGGCTGCCGTCACCGGTGATGTCGTCGATGAGGGTGACGAAACGCACTCCAAATGGGGAGTAGAGGAAGTGCCTCAGCTTGCCATCCAGACCCACAACGTACAGCCCGTGGGAAGTCCCCACGAAGGTCAGGTTGTCGCTGCTGTCGCTCATCCTGTCCACCAGTGCCTCCGCCGTGATGTCGCCGTAGAGGCCGAACGACAGGCATCTGACTGAGGCCTCTGAGTCTGCCTTGGCCGCGGGTGGGTTGCCCGAGTCTGAGTCCGTTGGGTGTATGGCCGCCGCTCCGATAGTGAGGCTGCCAAGGGAGATGATTGCGGCCAACATCAACAGGACTGCCAGTAGTCTTGCTGTCTTTGTCATTTGCATCTCATGGATTCTCTTCGTTGCCCCTAGCCGACGTCCTTTCGCTCTGTCATCAGGATGGCCACAGTCAGCGACCCCGCTACCAGCACCATCAGCAGGATGGCGGAGACCGCCGGCGTGACGTAGTTGGCCAACTGTGCAGGGTATTGATACTCGGAGGAGCTATAGCCCTCGTCCAGCCTCCCCCCCTCGAATATGCCGGCGAAGTACTTTATCTCACCCAACTGCTGTGCCGGCAGCATCTCCCCGCCCAGCGCCTGCTCGAGCGCAGGCGCGAAGGCGTTTCCAAGCTGGTAGGAGCCGTCAATCATATAGACGTAGTTGTTCTCGTACGATTGGGGCTGCATGGCGAAGAACCTGATGCCGATGGGACCGAACATGAACACGAAGAAGATCAGCCCGCAGGCCAGGACGGTGGTGACCACCTGGTTGTCGATGAGGGAGGACAGGGCCAGTGAGAGAGAGGCAAACACCAGGATCACCAGCAGCGAGTAGAGGATCATCCAGGGGATGGCCACGAGCAGTGCACCGAAAGTGGGGGCCTCCATCGGCAGTACGAACCATAGAATGACCGCCTGGATCAGGAAGATGACGGTGATCATCAACAGGGCATGTATTACGATGCCGGTGAACTTTCCCAGCACTATCTGCCGGCGGGCGATCGGCTTGCTCACCAGAGTGAGGAGCGTCCCATCGTTGGATTCCTTAGAGATCGCCCCCGCGGCGCTGGTAACCACGGCGAAGGCCAGGAAGAATCCGCTCGTCCAGATGAAGGAGACCCCGATGAAGCTCTTCAGCAGATAGTAAGTCGCCATGTCTGGCGACAGGCCGGCATCCCGCAGATGGAAGCGCCAGAATACGCCGGTGAGCACCGGAACAAGCAGGCCGAACACCAGCAATATGAGGGTTCTCTTCCATCCGGTCAGGTCGATGAGCGTTTTGCGGACTACGGCTCTGAATCCCATCTACTTGTCCTTTCCCTGGTCCATTGTGCTGCGGTAGATATCCTCCAGCTTCACCTGCTCCTCGCCGAAGTACTTGAGCAGGCTGCCGGTCTTGGTCACCACCTCCATGACCGCCGACTGAAGCTGGCCCATGTCCGGGCTGCTGATGTGAATGGCGCCGTCATTCCCCAGCTTCATTTCCAGTATTGACGCATGCCCCTGCAGGGCTTTCATCACCGCCTGGTTGTTTGATGTGTTGAGGACATAGCGATTGAG
>DAIQQD010000202.1:0-4073 GCA_036787015.1 Chloroflexota bacterium | reverse complement strand
CGAGAGGAGGGAAATGCGGTTACCGATTATTGCCGGAAACTGGAAGATGAACACGACCGTTGATGAGGCGGTGGCGCTGGTTCGCGACATGCTGGGCGGCCTGGAGGAGATCGGCGGAGTAGAGAAGGTCGTCTGCCCGCCTTTCGTCTCTCTGGCCGAGGTGAAGCCGGTGCTGGAGAAATCGTCGGTGAAGCTGGGTGCCCAGAACCTGCACTTCGAGGAGAAGGGGGCATACACGGGGGAGGTGTCTCCTGTCATGTTGGCCCACATGTGCGAGTACGTGATCGTGGGTCACTCCGAGAGGCGGCAGTACTTTGGAGAGACCGATGAGATCGTGAACCGGAAGGTCAAGGCAGCTCTCAAGTTCAACCTGAAGCCCATCATGTGCGTGGGGGAGACTCTGGCGGAGAACGAAGCGGGCAAAACCGAAGAGGTGGTCACCAGGCAGGTGAAGAAGGGCCTGGCAGGGGTTGACAAGGCCGATGGCCTGGTCATCGCCTACGAGCCGATCTGGGCCATAGGCACGGGGAAGGCAGCCACCGGCAAGCAGGCCAATGCCACTATCGGGCTGATCCGGCGGACGGTGCGGGAACTGTACGGCGAAGGTGCGGCCCAGGGGTTGCGCATCCAGTACGGAGGCAGCGTGACTGGAGCCAACATCCTGGAGTTCATCTCGCAGCCGGAGATCGATGGGGGTCTGGTTGGTGGAGCCAGCCTCAAGGCTGCGGACTTCGTCAGCATAGTGGAGCAGACTGCCAAGACCAAGCGCGCATGAGCGTCGTCGTTGCTGTGGTGGGGCCGACCGTGGTGGGCAAGAGCAAACTGGGCGCTCTGCTGGCCCGGACCTTCAACGGCGAAATCGTCAGTGCGGACAGCCGCCAAGTCTACCGGTACATGGATATCGGCACGGCCAAGCCGACGGCTGAGGAGCGGTCAGCGGTTCCGCACCATCTCATTGATGTGGTCGACCCGGACGCGGATTTCAGCGTCGCCCTCTATCAATCCCTGGCCATGGAGGCCATTGGCGAGGTCATGCGGCATGGCCGGTTGCCCATGATCGTGGGTGGGAGTGGGCTGTACATATGGTCGCTGGTGGAGGGGTGGGAGATACCCCGCGTCGAACCCGACGCCGGGTTCCGGAAGCGTCTGGAGGAGAGGGTGGCCGCCGAAGGCGCAAAGTCATTGTACCGTGAACTGGAGAAGGTCGATAAGAAGGCGGCTGCTTCGATTGACCCTCGCAATGTGCGCCGGGTGATCCGGGCGCTGGAGATTTGCCACAGGGGTGGCGCGGTAGGATCGGCGTCGCGACACAAGAAGCAGCCTTCTTTCGAGACACTGATCGTGGGATTGACGGCTGAGAGGAGGCGGCTATATCAGATGATTGACCGGCGCGTTGACCGAATGGTGGAGGGAGGCTTGGTCGAGGAAGTCAAGGGATTGCTGGACAGAAGCTATGACCCTGATCTGCCGTCGATGTCCAGCGTGGGCTATAAGGAGATATGCCAGTTCATCAGTGGTAGAATGGACATGGCCACTGCTATGCAGAGGATGAAGTTCGAAACGCACCGTTTCGCCCGTCATCAGTATGCATGGTTTCGCTTGAATGACCCGCGTATCCATTGGTTCGACGTTGACGACCAGATTGAGGCGGGTGTGTTGAAGACGGTTGGAGAAGCACTGAAGTAGCATGAGGACGAAGGAAGTCATTCTAGCGATCGTGCTGCTCGTGTCGATGGTCTTTGTGCCGTGTGCCCGGAGTGAGACGGCGACAGAGAAGGAGACGTTCGAGCTTGATGGGTTCACTGTCACGCTCAGTGATCCCAAGGTGGATTTTCCGGACTCTATGGAGTTCAAGATCGAGGTGGAGAGCGAAGCCGAGATTGCTGACATCAGCCTCCAGTACCAGATGGACAAGGTGGGCGTACTGCCGGTCACCAGCGTTGTCTTCCCGGTGTTCGAGCCTGGACAGAAGACGAGCGCGGAGTGGAAGTGGGACATGACGCAAACCGGCGGTCTGCCGCCGGGGGCCGATCTATCATACTGGTGGTCAGTAGAGGATGCCTCGGGACGCGAGGCAGAGACTCCGGTCAAGACGCTGAGCTTCGATGATGGACGCCATGAATGGAGGGAGTTGCAGAGCACCAGCTTCAACCTGTATTGGTATAAGGGTGACAGCCAGTTCGCGCAGCGCCTAGTCGACGCGGGTGAGGAGGCGTTGAGCCTGCTGGAGGATGACATCGGCGCCAAGCCCGAGCGGACCATAGAGGTCTATGTCTATGGCAACACGGAGGCACTACAGGGCTCTCTCATTTATCCTGATGTGTGGACCGGCGCGGTGGCATTCAGCGATTACGGCATCCTGGCTCTGGGGGTGTCTGCCGGACAACTCAGTTGGGGAGAAACGACGATGGCTCACGAGACGGCGCACTTGGTAACATATCTCGCGACGATGAACGGCTACGGTGTCGCATTACCCAACTGGCTGAATGAAGGCCTGGCCACGTACGCTGAGGGACCGCTGTCAGACGACTTGTATGAGGCGCTGAAGTCTGCGGTGGAGCGGAGGCGGCTCGACTCCGTGCAGAGCCTGTCCAGTTCGTTTCCGGCCGACACGGCCGGGGCCACTCTGGCCTATGCCGAGAGTTACAGCCTGGTGGAATACCTGCTTGAGAACAAAGGGGGCAGGGAGAACATGCTGGAGCTTCTAGGGGCGATAAGGGGTGGCAGCGGATATGAAGAGGCGCTCGTGGAGGTCTATGCGTTGAGCATCGGCCAACTCGATTTCCAGTGGAAGCAGTATCTGAGGCAGGTGGCGCTTAGCCGATGAAAGCATCAAGAATGACCGAGCGGAGCTGGCTTTTGCCGGTGCTTGTCCTTCTGGCCCTCCTCTGTCTGGGCAGCAACTGCCTGACACGGACATCAACGCCGGCGATTTCCGTACCTGATCATGACACGCTGATCCTGCGGGATGCCGATCCATCCACTCTGGACCCGGCCATGGCGCGGGAGACAGGTTCGATGGGCTACATCATGCAGATATTCAGCGGGCTCGTGGCCTTCGACGATAACATGAGCTTGGTCCCGGACATAGCTGAGAGCTGGGAGACGGACAACACGAACACGGTCTACACCTTCCACCTCCGTCAGGGCGTGACTTTCCATGCTGGCGGGCCGGTGACGGCCGGCGACTTCAAGTACTCGTGGGAGAGAGCCTGCGACCCGGCGACTGGGTCCCAGACGGCGGGCACGTATCTGAACGACATCATTGGCGCTACGGAGATGCTGGCGGGCGATGCCCAGAACATGGCCGGCGTTCAGGTGGTTGATGACTACACGCTGCGGGTCACTATTGACCAGCCGAGGGCCTACTTCCTGTCGAAGCTGGCGCAGCCCGTGGCTTTCGTGGTTGACCAAGAGAATTTGGACAGCGGCAAGGACTGGTGGCGCGAACCCAATGGCACCGGGCCCTTCAAGCTGAATGGCTGGGAGTCAGGCGAGCTGCTGCTCCTGGAGAGAAGTGGCCGCTACTACCGGGACCAAGCGAAGGTGAGGTACGTGGCCTTCCTGTTCACCGGGGGCTATTCCACACAGATGTACGAGTTGGACCAGATACACGTCACCGGGATCTCCATCTACGACCTGGAGCGGGTGATGGACCCGACGAACCGGCTTCACTCGCAGTTGGCCATATTCAGCCAGTACAACATCACCTATCTTGGTTTCAATACCACGAAAGCGCCGTTCAATGACGTCAGGGTGCGCCGGGCGTTCTGCCAGGCTGTGGACAAGGACCGGGTGGCGAGTCAGGTGTTGCTGAATTCCGTCGATGCCGCCCGTGGCGTCGTGCCGCCTGGCATGATGGGTTATGACGCGGGCTTCGAGGGGCTGACCTATGATGTGGACACCGCGAAGGCCCTGCTGGCTGAGGCAGGCTACGGTCCGGGCGGGGACCCGCTCAGGGTGGTGGTCACGCTTCCGGGGAGCAGCGGCGCGATAGCTGCCTACTTGACCGCCGTGCTGTATCAATGGCAGGAGAACCTGGGCGCGGAGGTGGAGGTGAGGCAACTGGATGG
>DAIQQD010000201.1:0-4105 GCA_036787015.1 Chloroflexota bacterium | reverse complement strand
CATCCCAGTACCAGCAACCCACCGGAAACAGGGCAAAGCCGAAGAACATCCCCAGTGGCAGGCTCAGGCTGGGAGGGCCACCCAACTCCATGCGCTCGTCCATGCTCTGCCCCCGGCGGAAGAACCGGGGAACCGTCCGGATGAGAACGCCGACCACTATCGGCGCCAAAATAAAAGGGATAGCCCGGTATACCAATGCTCCTGCCATGCCCATGCCGGTGGTGTTGGCCTTCTCACCCCTGAACTTCAGAAACACCGGCCACATCTCGCCCAGGATCACCGCCACCCCCACCCCAGCCACCACCCACTCCTCCAGGTGCAAGCCCCGGTCAACAATCAGCACCGCGATGGCACCCTTGACCACGTCCCAGAGAATGCCGAAGAACCCCTCGACGCGGCCGACTTTGCGCCAGAGGCTGATGTGCATGTCCTCTTCTTGGGAAAGGTCCACGCCCCTCAGCCGTCCGATGAGATAGACCACCGGCACCGCACCATACAGGTACGCGCCGATGATCCACAAGATGTGAACTACCATTCAGAAACCCTGACTCGCTGCGCTGCGCGTCTCGCCGCTACTGGTGGGAGCGGTTCTCCCAGGAATCCGCCCAGCCGTCTTCTTCCCGCGGACCCAGTCGGCGGTCCACAAGCGCCGGGCCGAGGATAACGGCCAGGGCGATGATGGCCAGAAACACCAGATTGGCCAGGTTGACGCTCCTGCCGCTGGCGGATGCCATCATGGTGAGAATGACCAGCGCGGCGACCAGCAGCACGCCGACCCTCAACCAGCGCTTCTTCAGCCGGGTGAAGATCATGACTATGCCGGCCAACGCCAGGAAACTCAGAGCTACCCATGGCTCAAGGCCGTGGAGAAACCCACCACCTTGCATCAGCCTGTCATTCCATCGGTCTGTCAGTACCCAGCCGATCACCGCCAGGAACGGCAGTACCGACAGTGACCCCAGCAGCCAATCCCGTCTCCACGTGTGCGCCAGTATGATGGTGCATATTGCCGCCACCACAGAAAAGTAGACTATCACAGAAGCCCATAACCACCACGAGCCGGACAACACCCCGGCACTCATCGCCTTATCGAGGAGCAGCAAGCCCACGACCAGAAGTGGAGTCAGGGCATATCCCAGCCAGGTGAAGAACCAGGTCGGCTTGTTGTGCTTCCATCCGTAGGCCACGGCACCAAAGACGGATATGATGATGATTGACAGCCAGAAGGCGTTGGTCCACTGGCGAAAGGCAAAGAGAAGCCCGAAAAGCACGTGTGGCAGCGCGGCCATGACAGCCTGCGGCCAGTCGCTGATGCTGTGCACATCGTGGAGTTCCTCAGCCACCTTCTGCGACGGCCCGAACTCCCGCGAGGCCATGGCGGTCGCTTCCTCCTCCGAGAGCCCCGATTCCTGCAGCTCCTGGACCCGGTCCTCGAAATGGTTGTACAACTCAGTCAGGATTTCCTTCTCCGAGGATGAGTCCAGCTTCATTTGCAGCCGGACGGTATTGAGGAAGCTCTTGACTTCACCCAGCATACTTCAACTATCCTTCAGTTGGCCGGCTCCATGATCAGTTTCACCGCCGACGAAAAGCCTTGCCACTCGACCACCTTCTCTTCGAGCAGACCCAGACCCTTCTCCGTCAGTTGGTAGTACCGCCTTTCCTTGCCGGACGGCAGCTTCCGCCAACTCCCTCTGACCAGCTTGGCTGCCTCCAGTCGATGCAACGCCGGATAGAGCGTTCCCTCCCTGAACCGAAAGTAGCCTCCGCTCCTGCTCTCCAATTCCCTGATGATCTGGTAGCCGTACATCGGCTGACCCTTCAGCAGGGAGAGCAGCAGCGTCTCAGTGCTCCCCTTCAAGAGTTCTCTCCCGTATTCCATAGCGCCCCCCTTGTTTTTCTGCTTCCTATCCCAACCAGCTCCGTTACAGACCGGACTTGGTTATCACCTGCCTCGCCTTTCCTGAGTCCACTGCCTAGAATCTCATTTCTCAGCATAGAATGCAAGGCCCAGAGCTCCTCTCCCGGCAGAATAGCCCATTATTGGGCTGAACTCGGTGAGCCACAGCTCAACGCAGTCGAACTCCTGGCGCACGCGTTCCTTCAGCTTCTCTCCCTCCTCAGCCGCATCCGTGTGATGAACAGCGACATGCACCCGCTTTCCGCCAACACGACTGCGCATCAAGCCAAAGATCTGTTCAACCCCTTTCTCCCTGCTCCGAGTCATGCTCTTGAAACGCGCCGCTCCATCCCACCAGCCCATCACCGGTTTCACATCCAGCAGGGAGCCCACCCGCGACGCGAGTCTTGGAATCCGCCCGGTTCGATAGGCATGGCGGACGGTGTCCAGAACAAAGAGCAGGTCTACCCGGTCGCGCACACTCTTGGCAGCATCGATGACCTCCGCCAAGCCTTTTCCCTCAGACGCTACACGCGCTGCAGCCATAACCACGAACCCCTCTGCACCCGTGCATGTGCGGGAATCCAGGACCTCTATCCTGGTATCAGGCAGTTCGTCCTTCAGCAACCCTTTGGCAGCGATAGCCGCATTGTGCAGAGTGCTCACCTTGGAGGACACAGTGACAAAGAGGAGGCTTTCGGCAGTCTCGCTGATCTTCCGGTAGGTATCCGCCAGATCGCCCGGCGAAGGGGCTGCAGTGGAGAAGGCCTCCGGGTCTTTCTGCAGCAACTCGTACGCCTGACCTGGGGTGATGTCCAACCAGTCACGGTAGACGCTGCCGTTCCAGTAGATATTCGGCGCGACTATCTCGATCCCGTAGGTCTCGACCAGGTCGCGCGGAATGCAGCCAATGCTGTCCGCCATCACGGCTACTTTCTTCACGTCGGGGTCTCGCGCAACGCATACATCGGATTACTATGTATCATACTAGTGTTGAGGTCAATTCCTGTCAACGAGCCATGTGCACTCGCGGTCGGCGGTGCCTCCGCCGCAGTCAATTTTCGTTGACACGTCCCCCTGTGCGGAAGTGGAAAAGGTCTTTAGAGATGATGCGAAGCCATCGTCTGGCGGTCCTCAGAAAGCCCAGATTAGAGGTTCGACAGGGTGTAGTCCATGCTGCCCAAGCCCAGTTCCTGGGCCGTCCTGAGCTGCACCAAGCTATCCACCTGGTGCCACTTCCCCAGCTTGTCCGGGCCGGATATGGCCCTTGGCGCCCCAATCATGCGCGCCTTGTCTATCAGGTCAAGAGAGGCCTTGTCGAGTGCTACCGGATCGGTAGAGGCTAGAATGCCGATGTCCGCAAACAGCGCCCTGCCGGCGGGCGCGGCGCAATCGCAGTGAGGCGTCACATCCTGCACGAAGTTGATGAAACCGATTCTCTCCTTGAATCCACCCGCCACCGCCGCCGCAGCATGGGCCAGATATACCTGGAAGCGCTCCTTGTTCTTTCGCTCCCAGGAAAGGGCCTTCCGGCTGCAAACAAAAAGGCAGGTGCTGCAGTAGATGCACTTCTCTGAATCGCGCTGCGGCCTGCCGCCTTGCATCGACAGGGCATCAACCGGACACGCCTTCAGGCAACGCTCGCATCCGTCGCATTTGGAGTCATCCAGCAGGGCCGGGCACACCCGGTGCTGATCCATCTTGGACTGCCTAGTGACGCACCCCATGCCCAGGTTCTTCACCGCTCCGCCGAACCCGGTGATCATGTGCCCCTTCACGTGAGACAACACCAGCAGGAACTCAGCCTCATAGATGCCGCCGGCGACCTCGACCTCTCTCAGGTCGCATCCTCCCAGGGCTTTCTCCACGGCCACCGTCTGTCCCTCGTCACCGTCGCCATCGGCAATCACCACCGGCGCCCCTACACTCTCTTTGACAAAGCCGTTGTACGCCGCGGTCGAACGGTACTTGCTCCCGGTATCCCTGGAACCGGGGTAGAGGGAAACGGTGTCAGTCACGAAAGGCTTGGCACCGCGCTTCTTCACCAAGTCAACCACTCTTCGCACGAACGCGGGCCTGACGTAGGTGACATTGCCCAGTTCGCCCATGTGCACCTTCACTGCCACCGAGTCGCCTTTGGCTACGGCCTTGAGAATGCCCGACTCACGGCAGAGCCCCTCGATACCCGGCAGGACGTCGGGCTCC
>DAIQQD010000200.1:2639-4121 GCA_036787015.1 Chloroflexota bacterium | reverse complement strand
CATGTTGGAGCCAACGTGCATTGACCCGTCGCGAAAACAGGGTGTAGAATTCGGTTAGAGGCAAGGAAATAAGAGGGTGAGCTTGCACGAATCCTGCGGCATCTTCGGGGTGTATGCGCCCAAGGAGGACGTGGCCAGGCTCACCTTTTTTGCCTTGTTCGCCCTCCAGCACCGCGGCCAGGAGAGCAGCGGCATTGCCACGACCAGCGGCAACGGTATCTTCCTCCACACCGGCATGGGTCTGGTGTCCCACGTCTTCGATGAACCATCTCTGAGCCGCCTGCCAGGAAGCATCGCTATCGGGCACAACCGCTATTCCACCGCCGGGTCCAGTCGTCTGGCCAACGCCCAGCCAATCGTGGTGGATACCCCTGAAGGGAAACTGGCTTTGGCCCACAACGGCAATATCATCAACGCCGTGCCGTTGCGCCAGGAGTTGGAGGAGAAAGGCTGTCGCTTCGCCACCACCAGCGACTCCGAAGTCATCGCCCATCTCATTGTTACTTCCCCCGGGAGCAGCCTGGAGGAGAGGATCGGCAACGCCATGAAGCGGCTGCAGGGAGCCTATTCGCTGGTCCTGCTTAATGAGAAGACCCTGATAGGAGTTCGCGATCCCATGGGCGTGCGCCCTCTGTGCCTGGGCCAGATGGAGAACGGGTGGGTGCTGGCGTCTGAGAGCTGCGCCTTGGATCACATTGGCAGCAACATGATCAGAGAAGTCAACGCCGGTGAAGTAGTGACCATCGACGGCGACGGCCCGCGGGGTTTTCAGGCAATCGCGCCCCAGACGCAAGCGCTGTGCGTTTTTGAGTACATCTACTTTGCCCGCCCGGACAGCACCATTGGCGGACGGCTGCTCTACCGCGCCCGGGAAGGGATGGGGCGGGGGCTGGCCCAGGAGTACCCTGTGGATGCCGACCTGGTGGTAGGCGTTCCGGACTCAGCTACGGTAGCGGCCATCGCCTACTCCAAGGAATCCGGCATACCATACGGAGAAGGGCTGCTCAAAAACCGGTACGTGGGGCGCACTTTCATTCAACCGGACCAGCACATCAGGGAACTCGGCGTCGGCCTGAAGTTCAACCCATTGAGAGACATCATCGCCGGCAAGCGGCTCGTTCTGGTGGATGACAGCATCGTCAGGGGCACCACGACACCCCGCGTGATCAACCTGCTCAAGAAAGCGGGCGCCAGGGAGGTGCACATGCGCGTGTGCGCTCCGCCCATCGCTTATCCCTGCTTCTTCGGTGTGGACATGGCCACGCGCTGGGAGCTTATCGCCGCCCGCAAGACTGTCCCTGAGATCAGGGAGTTCATCAATGCGGACTCTCTGGGCTATCTCAGCCTCGAAGGACTGGTCAAGGCGGTGGCCCTGCCCAAGGACAGCCTCTGCCTGGCCTGCCTGACAGGCGACTATCCCATCCCGGTTCAACTTGAAATGGATAAGCTGGCGTTGGAGGCATTGCCCACAGAAGGTGTTCA
>DAIQQD010000200.1:0-2539 GCA_036787015.1 Chloroflexota bacterium | reverse complement strand
GCATGCCCGTTCCACTTTGCGGCCGGAAGTGCTCAGTGACATCGGTTTCTTCGGCGGGTTCTTCGAGATTAAGGGCTACCGGGAGCCGGTGCTGGTCTCCAGCACCGACGGCGTGGGCACCAAGCTCAAGATCGCCTCCGTTCTCGGGAAGCATGACACAGTGGGCATCGACCTGATCAACCACTGCGTCAACGATATCTTGACCTGCGGCGCGGAACCTCTCTTCTTCCTGGACTACATCGCCCTGGGCAAGATGGTCCCGGAGAGGGTGGAGGCCATCGTGAGGGGTTTGGCCAAAGCCTGCCGCGATGTGAACTGCGCCCTGATAGGGGGCGAGACCGCCGAGATGCCGGGCATGTACGCACCGGATGACTATGACCTGGCCGGATTCATTGTCGGTGTGGTGGAGAAGAGCCAACGCCTGGACCAGAGCCGGATACGGGCAGGTGATGCCATACTGGCACTGCCTTCCAGTGGTTTGCACACCAACGGCTATTCCCTGGCGCGAAAGGTCTTTGGCACCGAGCCTGCCGCATTGAACAAGCGCTATGCGGAACTCGGGCGCGCGCTGGGAGAAGCGCTGTTGGAACCGCACCGCTGCTATTTCAACGATATCAAGCCCGTGTTGCCGTGGGTGAAAGGCCTGGCTCACATCACCGGCGGCGGATTTGAAGGGAATGTGCCCCGCGTGCTGCCGAAGGGGCTGGGTGCACATTTCGACAAGGGATCGTGGGCTGTTCCGCCGATCTTCCCGCTCATCCAGCGGCAAGGCAAGATCGACGACACCGAGATGTACCGCGTGTTCAATATGGGGGTGGGCATGGCCGTGATCTGCTCACCAGATGACGTGAGACGACTCAAGAAGTCGATGCCGGAAGCCAGACTCGTTGGTGAGGTGGTCAAACAGAAGGGCAAGACAAGGGTCGTCATTGATTGAAGAAACACGAGTGTGGGAGCCTTCTGTTGGCTCATTCCCTGGATTCCCGCTTCCGCGGAAATCGGCCATGCTGATTGCCGTCAGCACCACGAAGGATGAGAATACCGGATATGGGGCGTGCAGAGGGGCAAAGCCCCTCTGCATTATTCACAATCCCCCAAGAGTGGGGTATCAAGAGGGTTGATCAGGCTCAACTAGGCCTTCCCAATTCTTCGAAAGGAGCAACAACATGCGAGCAATTCTGAGCGTTTCCGACAAGGCCGGACTGGTTGATTTCGCCAAAGGCCTGGCCAAGTTGAACATCGAGATCTTCAGCACCGGCGGCACCAAGGATGCCTTGAAGAAGGCCGGCGTGCCCGCACACAGCATTTCCGATATCACCAACTTCCCGGAGATCCTCGACGGACGGGTGAAGACGCTGCATCCGGCGGTCCACGGCGGCATCCTCGCCAAGCGCAACATCAAGGCCCACATGGAGCAGCTGGCCGAGAAGGGCATGGGCACCATCGACATGGTGGTGGTCAACCTCTACCCCTTCATCCAGACGATAGCCAGGGAGGGCGTCACCATGGAAGATGCCTTGGAGAACATCGACATCGGCGGCCCGACCATGATCCGGGCCGCAGCCAAGAACTTCCCCGATGTCATCGTGGTGGTGGACCCGGCCGACTACGGGCCGATCCTGGAAGAACTCGGCAAGGGCAAGGTCAGCCTGGACCTGCGGCGGAAGCTAGCCCAGAAGGCTTTCCAGCACGTGGCCTTCTACGATACCGCCATCGCCCAGTACCTGCGGGGCGAGGAGGAAGGCTTCCCCGAGGTGATGACCATCGCCCTGAAGAAGCGCGCCAATCTCAGCTACGGAGAGAACCCGCATCAGATGGCGGCCTTCTACGAGGAACAGACGCCCAAGAAATCCGGGCCCAGTCTCACCTCGGCCTCCCAGTTCGGCGGCAAGGAGCTTTCCTTCAACAATATCCTGGACCTGGAATCGGCCGTGAATTCGGTGATGGACTTCCCGCTGCCGACTGTGGCCATCATCAAGCACAACAATCCCTGCGGCCTGTGCAGCAATAATGACCTGGCGGAGGCCTACCGCCGAGCGCTGGCCGGCGATCCGCTGGCGGCCTTTGGCGGGGTGGTGGCCTCCAACCGCACCATCGACATGGCCACTGCCGAAGAGATCTACAAGACGCACTACGACGCCATCATCGCTCCAAAGTATGCCGATGAAGCCATGGCACTGCTCAAGCGCAAGAAGGACTTCCGCATCATCGCGCTCGGTGTAGACATCACACCGACCAAGGGAGAGCCGCGCTACATGGACTTCCGGCGCGTCCGGGGCGGCCTGCTGGCCCAGACTCCGGACCACATCACCGAGAAGGAACTGACGCCCAAAACGGTGACCAGCCGTGAGCCCACGCCGCAGGAGCGGGAGGAGCTGTTCTTCGCCTGGCAGGCAGTCAAGGTTATCAAGTCCAACGCCATCGTCCTGACCAAAGACAAGACTCTCCTGGGCATGGGCGCCGGGCAGCCCAGCCGCGTGGTCAGCGTGCAGTTGGCGCTGGAGAGGGCGGGCGACCGCTCCAAGGGCAGTGTCCTCGG
>DAIQQD010000199.1:0-4133 GCA_036787015.1 Chloroflexota bacterium | reverse complement strand
CGCCTTTCTTGATGTCCACGGCCATCTCGGCGGTCTTTACGGCGGCCATGACCGAGTCGATGATGGGCACCACCTGGCCATCGATGGTGATCTGGTTGAAACCGACCATGCTGCAGAAGAGGCTGGTGCCGGCGCAGCCGATGACGATCACATCAGCACCGTCAGCCACGCACTCCCTGGCTACCTCGGCCACGCTGTCCGCGGCCAGTTGCGGGTTACCCATCCATTTCTCGAAGGCCTTGTCGAAGGGTTCCTTGTCGAACCTAATGCCGTTCGGTATGAGGCGGCCTTCCAGGCCCTGTTCCCTCACCTGATCCTCAAGCTGGGCCCGCTGCCCTGCCATGTTGGTGCCGATGATAGCAAAGCGCCGTCCCAGGATACAGGCCAGGTGCATGGCGCATTCAGCAGGGCCGAAGATGGGCATGCCGACGACAGAGCGGGCCTCCTTGATGCCGGGGTCGCCGAAACAGTGCACAGCGCCGGCGTCGAAGCCCTCTTTGTCGGCCTCAATGAATGCCTCGATGATCTCGCGCTTGTCCATGAGGGCGAAATAGGGGTTGTCGAAGTCATGGACATTGTCGCCCTTCAGTCCGCGCTTGATTGGCTTCAAGGTGACCTTGGTGTCAGGGCGCAGCACTTTCTTGAAGCTGTGCTCTACCATGCTGAACCAGACGTCGTGAAACCCCTCGGGCATTTCGGTGATGTGGACCAGGCAGATGTTCATGGCAGTCCCCCTTTCCTGTTTGACATATAGCATGCCGTCTGGAGGCTGTCAAACGGTATGCGCGCACCCCAGGGCCGGGATTAGGAAGTCTGCCCTCATGACGAATCAACCCCCTTGCCCCCCATACTTGGGGGAAATAGAAAAGAGTGGGGGACACCCCCAAATCCCCCGGCAGGAGGTCTCCTCCTGCACCTCCGTGTAGTTGTGCCTCTGTCTCAATGGGAAAGGATGAAGGTGAGGGTGCTGGTCTTCAATCCCCTTGGCTCCCCACTCTTGGGGGTAGAAAAATGGAGAGGGGCGAAGCCCCTCCGCACGCCCCTATGGGTGGCGCGGGCGAAGGGAAGCTTGCCCGTGATGCATGGACATTGCCAGACCCCCGGCAGCCCGCCTCAGGTGGGCTGCACCGTCTCCTGTCATCCCCGCGGAGGTGGGAATCCGTGTTGGTCCTCGGAGGGCCACGCTTCGTCGTGGCCGCGAAACCCTGTTGGCGGGAATCCAGAGATGCCACTAGAGACCAGTGAGGCCGAAGAGAGACATGGCGTTCTGCGTGGTCTTCTCGGCCACGACATCGGCGGGCAGTCCCTTGAGGTCTGCCACCGCCTGCAGGGAGCGCGTGACGTCGGCGGGCTCCGATTGATGACCGTGATAGACCACCGGGCAGTCGGTTTCCAGCAGCAGCTTCTCCAGAGGGGCCTCCTTGACGGCTCTGCGGTGCTCGGCATGGTACTCGGCGGCCAGGGTGGCCGAGACGAAGTACCCGGCATCCAGTATCTCTTTCAGGACGTTGCTGGGTCCGGTATACCAATGAAAGACGGCTAACTTGACACCAGCCGCTTTGGTGAGGGCGCAGGAGTCTTTCCAGGCGTATCGGGAGTGGATGATCACCGGCTTGCTATGCTTCCTGCCGAGCGATAAGAGCATTTGGAGCACGCTGTGCTGCCGGTCTTTGGCCGTGCTGCTCAGGACCCTCTTGTGGTAGTCCAGTCCCACCTCGCCGATGCCGACTGCCTGACTAAGGTGGTCTTCGATGAACTGGAGGTCTTTCTCCAGGGAGGAAGCTGCCTGATGCAGCATCCCCGGGTGCATTCCAAGGGCCGGATGCACGAAGCCGGCGTGTCTGGCAGCGATCTCCAGAACGCGGTTATTGGACTGGTGGTCGGAGCCAACGGCCACGATGGCTACCACGCCACTCTGTTTGGCTCTGTCTATGGCCGAATCCAGGTCATCCAGTTCTTCCAGGTGGGCGTGCGAGTCGATGAGTCGATACAAGTATTCTCCTTCACCCCACCGCGCCGGTTCTTCGCAACTCGCTGATGCGGCCATCGGGATAGCCCAACTCCCGTAGAATCTCGTCGGTGTGCTGCCCAAAGCCGGTGGCCCAGTTCCTCACCTCGACCGGCGAATCGCTGAGCTTGTGCATAGAGCCGATCTGCTTGAGACGGCCGGCAGTGGGATGATCCGACTCCAGAATCATCTGCCGTGCAATCAATTGGGGATCGAATTCGACTTCATCGATGCCCAGGACCGGGGCATAACAAGTCTCCTCATGCATCAGCAACGCCGTCCACTCGTCCCGCGTCCTGGTCCGGAACTTCTGCGCAAAGAACTGGAACATCTCATCTCGTTTCTTGCCTTCTTCGAACTGGTGAGGGATGAACTGCTCACACGACAAGAGCCGGCACAGATTGGCAAAAAACTTCGGCTCCAGCGTGGCAATCGTAACGTATTTCCTGTCCTTCGTCTCATAAACGTTGTACCAGGGATACATCCCACTCCAAATCGTCTCGCCTCTCTTAGGGACCACTCCATGTTTATAGAGGTACGGGTTCGTCTGCACGGACGTTATCTCGGTTATGGCGTCCGTAATGGACACATCCAGAAACTGGCCCTTACCAGTCCGCTGTCGTGCCAACAGCGCTGCCAGAATGCCAACTCCGGCAGACAAGCCCCCGGACCAATCGGCGACAACTGAACCCGGTATGGCGGGCATCCCACCCTTCGGCCCGGTCTGGTCCAAAAGGCCGCTTATCGCGACGTAGTTCAATTCGTGCCCGGGTATGTCACGGTAAGGCCCGTCCTGGCCATAGCCAGTCAGGGAGACGTACACGATTCGTGGGTTGACAGTCTTCATCGTGTTGTAGTCAATGCGCAGGCGCTTGCTCACCCCGGGGCGTGATCCTTCCATAATGACGTCGGCGCTCTTGGCCATGGTCTCGAAGACTTCTCTGCCTGCCTCCGTCCTGAGATTGACGCCGAAGGTTCGGCAGTTGCGGAGACCTGGCCATTCCTCAAACACCATCATGGGCAGTGCGCTGAGGCTCTCCGGGCGGATGTCGGAGATCCTGATAACATCGGCGCCCAGATCGCTGAGCATCTCGGTGCAAAAAGCTCCGGGGCCGATCCAGCACATGTTCATTATCCTGATACCGTCGAGCGCCAGGGTCTTCTTCAATGTAGTCTCCTTCCTGGTGTCCAACTGCGCGTGAGATTCTGGCGAAGTGCCCTTGTTTAAGATTATGGCAGGGGAGAACTCGGGCGGCAAACCGCGCATTTGAGCCACGCAGTCGTGTGTTGGGGTGGCTGACGGCAGATGCCGAGAGACCCGCTAGCGGAGGATGTGGTTCCCCACGATCTCGCGGGCGGAGGCCAGCCCCGGTGAGTCGGCGGGCAGCTCCAGTATGGGCTTGCCGATGAGGTCGTGGTAAGCGATGTTATCGTCCTGGGGCACGAACCCGAAAACCTCCAGCCCGATCTTGTGGGCGGACTGTTCGAGCAGCGGCCGGTTGCCCGTCACGCGGTTGAAGACGATGCCCAGTTTGCCGCAGTCGATTACTTTGTCTTCCATTACCATCTTGTGAATCAATGCCGCCGTTTGCAGGCCTCTGGCAGTGGCATCGCTGACGACAACAAGGGCATCGACGCGGCGGACTACCTGACGGTTGATCTGTTCGACCCCGGCTTCGCCGTCGATGACAATGGTGTCGAAGCTCTTGGACAGGGTCTCGATGGCGCCGCGCAGGAGATCGTTGACCGGGCAGAAGCATCCCAGGGTCTCGGTGCGCCCCATGGCCAGCAGAGCATAGCCGTCTGTCTCGATCAGGGCCTCCAAAATCATGTAATCCAGCCTGTCGGCTATCTGGTTCTTCTCGCCCTGGTCTCCGCTCCTGGCGGTCTTGATGATGTCCTCGCGGATCTGCCCCATGGTCCGCTTGACCTTCGCGCCGAGGGCGTTGGGCAGGCCCAGAGCGGGGTCGGCATCGATCAGGAGCAGCTTACCCGCCTGGCGGCTCTCCAGGAGGGCTCTGGTCATCATGGCGGTGAATGCGGTCTTGCCGGTGCCGCCCTTGCCGCATACGGCGACCAGTCTCTTGGCCATGGGATCTTCAGACATCCGATTTATCCGTTTTCC
>DAIQQD010000198.1:0-4133 GCA_036787015.1 Chloroflexota bacterium | reverse complement strand
AGCTTGTAGAGAGGCTCGACGAGCTTCATGCCACCAACCTCCTCGGAGGCGATGATCCAGCGGAAATCCATCGCTTCAACTTGGGGAATGACCGTCTTAATGAACGCGTAGATGATCTGACACAGCTTGGGGAATGTCAGGCGCCCCGCGACGGCCTTGCTGAAGCGCATCCAGGGAGCCGCGAACGAGCCAAAAGCCATGTAGCCTTCGATGCCATGGAGAGACATGGACATCTGTCTTTCAATATACTCACGGTGTCGCTGAGTGATTCCCTTGCCGTAGACCCTGATATCCCAGCACGACGGGAAAGAGCTCCCCGGCTCGACTTCATGGATATCCGGGCCGATCAGCGTCATCACGCCATCCCTGACAATGCCGGGCTCTTCAATGACCTCGAGGATGGTGTAGCTCTTGTACTCCCATTTGGGACCTGAGAGTTCGATCTGCATGTCGGCCTTCTTCACTTCGGCCACCCATCTGATGCCCAAACCGATGTTGCTCAGGCCGTCCCACAAATGGTCTGGATCAGTGGGGAACTGATACTCCCTTCCCTTGGGAATCTTTACCCCAGCAGTCTCTGCTTCGCTCACTTTGACCTCCTTATGCTTAGACCCGGACAGACGTGACTCCACTGGCTGAAGAAGGCTCCCTACGCCAGCGCCTTCTTGAGCCAGCCAGTCCCTATTCTCTTTCTATAACACTACCTCTCGTCGCGCCGTGACCTGGATCACGGCGCGCCAAATCAGAACCATTCCTTGACTGCTGACCTAGCCCATTATGTTCAATGGCACAGCTGCCAGGGTAGGTGCCAACCTGATCAGATCGTCAACAGTCCAGGGGCCTTCCTTCTTGGCGTTCCGGTAGAGGCCTGCGATCTCATACGGCTTGGAGTAGACGGCCACACGACCACCCTGGACGCCAATGACCTTGCCGTTGAAGATCTTGCCACCCTCTTCGCTGCACAGATAGGCCACTATCGGAGCCACGTACTCCGGCCCGGGCATGTTCATGATCTCGTCGTACTGCTCTTTGTTCATCATGCCCGACTCATAGGCCCGGGTGAACCTGGCCTTGACTTCCTCGTCCATCGTCAAGCGGGTGGCCGCTATCGGGGCGATGGCGTTCACAGCGACGCTGTACTTGCCCAGCTCGCCAGCGAGGGTGTAGGTGAGGCTGACGATGCCGCCCTTGGCCGCGGCGTAGTTGGGCTGTCCGGGAGCGCCCCTCCAGGCATCAGAGGTGGTGCTGACGATGCGGCCGTACTTCTGCTCTCTCATCAGCTTGCCGGCGTGCCGGCACATGTTGAACATGCCCTTCAAATGTACGGCGATGACGGCATCCCATTCCTGTTCTGTCATGTTGAAGGACATTCGATCCCGGAGGATGCCAGCGCAGTTGACCAGAATATCGATCTTGCCGAAGTTGTCCACGCAGGCCTTGATGATCCGCTCAGCAGCCGCGAAATCGGTGACGTTCTCGCCGTTGGCGATCGCCGTGCCACCGGCCTTCTTGATCTCCGCCACCACCTGCTGAGCCGGGCCGGCGTCCGCGCCTTCTCCCGACTTGCTGCCACCAAGGTCGCACACCACAACCTTGGCGCCGTGCTTAGCCAGTTCCAGAGATACCGCTCTCCCGATACCCCGGCCAGCGCCAGTGACTACCGCACTCTTGCCTTCCAGATGTTTGGCCACTCTCTACCTCCTTCTCCAAAGACAACTCATGCTTGAATCAGGGCGGCCCCTCCGACCTAGTCCTCTTCTTCCTCCGCTAGAATCCTGTCCCTGATGAAATCCTGATGCCGAATGGATATATATTCATCGAAGCTCATCTGGCTCATGTAGAAATGCTTCACCATATCCCGATCGGCGGCTGAGCCTACCACGCATATCATGGTGTGGTTGTCCGGATTGCAGAACCATATCATGAGCTTCGAGTCTTTCGTGCCGAAGTACCACCGTCCCTTCTCCTCGGTCAGCCATTCGATCAGCACGTACTCGTTTATGGGCGGCAACACCAGGACACAGTCCACATCCTTGTTGGCCGCCTTGATGGCTGCCAGCTTGACGAGAGCCTCCAGCGCTTGGTCCATGTTCTCCCGAACCATCCCGGCTAGCTCTAAGGCACCGTTGCCCACCTTGCGCTTGGCCCGGAAATCCGGTTCGACAAGGCCGATGTACTTCGACGGCTTCAGGTCATAGCCCGCCAGCTTCAGAAACCGACCCGTCTCAGCGCGCAGCTCCGAAAGGCCAAACACATAGTGACGGAACTCGCCTTCACTTACGCGCTGCTTCGGGGCCTCAACCTTGTCGTTCATGTCACCCTAAGACTTGCCCAGTGCTCCCACCAGGTCATCAAGTTCCTTCCGCCAGGCCTTATAGGAATCCTTGTCCGGAAGGGAGTAGGTCGCCGCTTCCACATACTTGTCGCCCAACACCACTGTCTCAACACCCTTCACCACAGAGACCAGGTTGCTGGCCAGCAGCGGACTGTAGCCAACCAGAACCATGATCTGGGGTTTCTTCTCCATGATGGGGTGGTGCCAATCACGGTGCGCGAAGTTCGCCATCTCGATGGCCCAGGCCTTCTTCACATCAATGCCTCTCTGACGCAGTCCGGTGACCGTGTTTCCCGTGGCCGCGATCGGTGCATTGGTCTTCTTGGATATGTCCGCAACATAGTCCAAGAGGCTCTTGCCGTCGACATCCAGCTTGTCGCAGAGAGCGCCAGCCATGATGAGAACCCTTTTGCCACTGCGAAGGTGTTGGGCCAACCACGACGGATCTTTGACACTCATTCATTGCCTCCTTGAATGTAGAGCTAACGGATGCAGCGACCCCCGAAAACAGCTTATGCTATGCCGCATGGAAGTTGAAACCTCGCTGCGAACGACAACATAACAATCAGACAGCCCGGGACTCCAATCCAGGGTCGTTGTTGATCAAGAGCCAGTTGTTCCCGGGAAAGGATGTGGCACCAAGAGCGCACACGCAACGAGGGCGGTTTATGAGAACGCATCCCGGACTCGATGCACGAATAAGATCAGCTTTCCCCCCCGAAGACTCAATTGTGGCACCTTGCTTTGAAACCGCAATCGGCACCGGTGTTTGCCCCTCTTTGGTTGCGAAATGAGCCCGAGATTGACAGGGAAGTCACTTACCAGTATATGTCACGCTCATTCTGAGTGTCAAACTTGGCCCCCGTTCAACTGGCCTATTGCCGTCCAATGCGAAACCATGGTTCGCAACCAAGCCTAGTGACGAGACGCGGACCTCTACAAAGAAGACGGGTAGGCAGAGCTTCGATTCTCCGACCTACCCGACCACGCTGTATCCGTGCACACCAACTGCCGGCAGGCAGTGCTACTTGGCAGCTTTCTTCTTGCCCTTGGTGATGAGCTGGCGGACCGAGGCCACGATATCATCCAGAGGAGTGCCAGGGATGGTAATGCCGTCGACTCCCATCTTGTGCAGAGCGGCGAAGTCTTCCTCATAGATGATGCCACCCAAGAGAACGATCACGTCATCCTTCTTCTTGGCCTTGAGCTCTTTCATGACCTCAGTGACCAACTCCATATAGTTGGAGCAGAGTATGCTGAGGCCGACAATGTCCACATCTTCCTGGAGAGCCGTGGCCGCGATCTCTGCCGGGGGCATGCTGGCCCCGTATATCACTTCAAAACCCGCGTCTTTGAAGGCCTGACTGACGGAGATCAACCCGCGCCAGTGCCCCTCCAGCCCGGGCTTGGCCATTAGGATTCTGACTTTCTTCTGAGCCATTCCTTCTACTCCTTCTCTATACACCGATCGGGTAGGTCCATTTGCCGTAGACCTTCATCACGGCCGCTCCCAACTCCCCGGGGGTGGCATGCGCTTCCACGGCTTCCTTGACAGCCGGGAAGGAGTTGGCATCGCTGCGGAGAACCTCGTCCAACTTCTTCATGGCCTGAGCGTGCTTGGTGTTGTCCCTGGTCTCTCTCAGCTTCTTGATTCTCTTCTTGAGAACCTCAACGGAACTCCGGTCGGACTTGAAGATGGGTACCTTGTACGGCACTTTGTCCGGATCCAGCCGGAATTTGTTAACGCCTATGATGGTCAGCTCGCCGGCCTTCAGCTTGCGGTCGTAGTCAATAATGG
>DAIQQD010000032.1:4542-14415 GCA_036787015.1 Chloroflexota bacterium | reverse complement strand
CCCTCCAGCGCTTCCCATTCGGCCAGATTGAGGTTGATCTCTTCCTCGAAACCCCAACTGACGGCCAGGGTGTCCGCCATGTCTTCCCCGGTGGGTATGGTCTCGCTGTCTATCTTGTGATCCAGGCGCAGCAATAGATGTGCGAATTCATGGGCCACTTCGCCGAGTGTAGCTTTCTCTGAGAGTTTCTCCACTTCACGCCGGAAGACCATTATGTAGACCTGGTGGCGGAACTTCTTCTTGGCATGAGGTGCGCAGGCCACATCCAGGGGGCGGATCGTGCTGGCGCCGATGGCACAGTCCACTATGCAGATGAACTCCTGTCCGAATCTCTGGAACAGCTCATCGTCAATGCGGCTGGTGAAGTCCGTCAGCGCCTTGTCGAGCTTCGGACTCATGTTGGCATCGAGTGACCAGTTGCCAACCTCGTACCACGCTTTGTCCATACCTAGTGTCCTCTCCAGTGCAGACTCTCCCATGGGGTCCCAGGGAGATCGGATTCTGCCTTCGCGGGCCCGTGAGACTCGTGCATATGCACAAAAAAGCTGGCAGTCGTTCTCAATGACGCTGTTCCAGACAAACCAGTTTCAGCATTATAGCACCGGCCACAAGGATTGCGATAGTGTGACAGAACCAATGCCGCCACACGTTGAATCGGAGAGGAACTCGTGAGGGGCCCGCCGCCACTGCCGGCAATGCGTGATACGAATCTGTGAGTTCCGGAACGGACTCTGTGATCTCCAGGTGAGGACGTTTGGATAGACTCTAGACAGGGGGAAAGCGAGTCCACAGAGTTGCCACTCCGATCAATGACAACCCCTACGCACAACCGGGGACTGAATTCGCATCCCACATGTGGACAGAGAAAGGAGAGACATGGCTCTGGAGTCACTGTTGGGAAAGCTGGAGGAGGCTGCGGCGAGAATCAAGGTGCTTGAGCGTGAGAAGAATGAGGCGGTGGGAAGGATACAGTCTCTCGAACGAGAGGCAAACGAACTCAGGAGCCTCATCTCTCTTGCTGAATCGAAGGCGGACGAAATGTTGAAGGGCGGAGCTGTTCCTGATGCGTCATCAAAGGGGCCGGCAGTTCCGAGGGCGCAGGTGGCCGGCGCGCCGGCCACTTCGAGAGGGCTGGAACAGTTGGTGGAACCATCGCCGTCTCAGCAGGAAGAGCTCAGACGGCGCTTCCCGCATGCTTTCTCGTCAACCTAGTGCCTTCGCTGCCTGGCGGGTGAATAGGCGGATCGCCTTTGTCCTATAGGTGCGCTCAGTCAGTTGCTTGTTTGGAGACGAGAGATAGTGGCCGGCGCCTTCTGTCGGGATGGCATGTGTTCTGGGCGCAAGGTGTTGGGTGTCACGGCCCCGCACATCATGTAGCGGGAAAAGGCCGAGCATAGATCGCCGCTGGGGCGCGAGTCACAGCTCGACGATTCTTGCCTGTGTCTCGCCGGAGCTGACCTCCAGCAGGCCGACCGTGCCCAGGCCCGTGCGGTAGTTCAGGAACGTGGGGCTGCCGGGGTTGATGAGGAGAATCCCACTGTGCCGCTCCATGATGGTGCAGTGGTCGTGGCCAAACACGACCACATCGGGGATGTCTTTCTCTCCGCCGGCCAGAGTCCTGCCGGTCTTCCAGAGGGCGACCGGATAGGGCCACAGCACCTCATGGATGACCCATATGGTCTGGCCGTGCAGCCTGAGGATGTGTTTCCACTTGACTCTGTCGTCGTCCAGCACTGCGCCATTGTCTCCATCCCCGCGTGCCGCCAGCACCGGCGCTATGCGTTCCAGTTGATCCAGAGCTGAAGACTGGAAGATGTCACCGGCATGCAGGATAAGGTCAACCCTGTCGAAGGCCCGTTCCACCTCGACGGGCAGCTTCAATGTGGCCTGGGGAACGTGGGTGTCTGAAAGGAGGCCGATGCGCATTCAGGCGACCTCCTTGGCCCCGGACTGACGGCGGTCCGGATGTATCCTGCTCATGAACTCCTTCAGATCGCGCACCACGAAGTCGCCGTCAACAGCACCGTTTCTATCCAGGTGGAAAGCCCTGATGCCAAGTTGGCTGGGAGCAGTGTAGTCAAAGAGAGGGTGGTCTCCAACGTGGGCCATTTCCTCGGGCGAAATCGAGAGGGCCCGGCAAACGCGGGCGTACACCTCGGGCGTCTTCTTGACCTCCCCGAAATCAGAAGTGCAGGAGAAGAGACTGGAGAAGTAGCCGTCAAGCCCGGCGGCGGCCAACTCGATATCCATGAAGTCCCTGGAAGCATTTGAGGTGACCACGAGGCGATACTTCTTTCCCATCCGCTCCAGGACTTCGATTGCCTCGGGGAACGGTGCGACTTCACTCCGGAAGCTCATCAGCAGGCCGGTCCAGTCTTCTCCCAGACCGAACCGCTTGAACCAGTACCGGATATCGTACCAATCTGTTCGCTGCTCCCCGACTTCGGCGTATTCACGGAAAACGAGTTCCTTCGCCTTGTCCACGGGTATCCCCCTGCTCCGGGCATACAAAGTTGGAACACCCTCGCCCCAGACAAGGTCGACGAATCTGCCCTGGGTAATGGTGCCATTCATATCGAAGGAAATGGTGCTTATAGACATGGGTCAGTCGGCCTCTCTGGGACATATGGTGCGCGTGTGGAATGCCGACGGCTGTCTGGGCCAAGCCGGGAGGAATGGGACTGCGGACCACTGAAGCGATGCATTGAGAAGAGGCGCCTTCCGACACATTATACTGCGGGGCAGCGTCGGTGGGAAAGGAAATATGCGAGGCGCAGATGGAGATCATGCCTGGCTGCATTTGGCAATGAGTCTCCTGAACTTTCGCCGTGCAGCACGCTGCTTGACAACTACGGGCGCCGTTACGAAGGGGTTGGCGCTGTGTCAGCGTCCATGATGTCCACACTGACGTATAGTCTCGTGCCACAAAGAGAAGGAATGAGGCCGAGGCTGGGACACCGCAGGAGAGACAGGGCTCCGAGAAACGTGCCATGTGGCGATGCGGATACCTTGATGTCCTCTATTCCATGGAGGACGGCCAACCCGCCGTTGGCTATGGCATAGAGTACGATTCGATCCGGTTCGGCGCCGGAGCTTCTGTCGATGTTGCACCTGAAGCTGTACACTGCCACCCAGTAGTCGCTGAAGCGGTGTATCTTCGCCACTTGCCACAAATCGGCGGGCCCGAAGGTATGCGGTATCATTCTGTCCAACACCGAAGGATGCCTCTCTCTCGCTTCTGATACCAGGGCTGCCAGTATGGCATGGTTGGAGTTCTCGGCGGTACGCTTGGTGTCCAGAAGGAAACAGGCGTCTCTGTATTCGTTGATGAGATCGAGCAAACCGCTTCCGGTCAGCGGGGTGTACTTACCAAGACACAGTCTGCCCGCGAGTTCAGTAGCCGTTGTCTCTGTGAAGGGCTTGTCCAGACCGTACATCCATTCTGTCCCATCATGAGCGCAGAAAACCGAGCCATCCTGCAAGAGCACCAGGTCAACTTCGAAAGTCCTGAACCCTCTCTCGTAGTTCAGTAGAAAGGCGTCGCGGCTGTCAGTGTAGAAGATGCCATCAATCTCGCCAAAGGCGTGGGCAACGTGCACGCCGGGCTTCTCGCCGTTCCTCAGGTTCTTGATGGCGGAGAGGCCAGATGATTGAGGGCCCAGGGCGCAACCCCAGTTGAGTGGGAGAAGAAGCCAAACTGACAACGCGACCAGAATGCCCAGCAGGATAGACACAGGCAGGCTCACTCTGCGCTGGGATGGGGACGGCTTCCTCCCGTTCGTGCCCACCTACGTATCGTCTCCGGCAGTCGCCGTGTTCGCCGGTCGGGCAAAGCAGAATCGTCTATACATCCTTCACCCTTTTGGCCAGCGTTCTCACCATTGACCCAACTGATTAGTCGCGGCGTTGCTGGGGGATACGCTAGGGACAATACCAGCAGCTATCAATCACACCTTGAGTGATGAGAGGATCGTTTGGTCGCCGGGTCGCGGCCGGTGTCGAATTGAAGAAAACGAGACCAACCGTCTACTGCACGTTCGTCGCTTCTGTTGCGAGTCATCCTACCACTATCCATGGCTCTTGGTTATGAGGCGATGGGACATAACCAGAAGCCCGCAGAGCATCCAGGCTATCGGAGAGATGACGTAGTAGTAGGTGTCGGCGGCCACCAACGGCACTCCCATGGGGGCGCTCTCTACCACGGCGACCATGAGCGTGGCGATGCACGCAAGGATCACGCCGACACCGAACCCGTACCAGGGGTGAGTACGTGGAGATCTAATGATGTCCAGGGAGAGCTTCGCTCCTATGCCAATCGCGATGATGAAGGCCAGCACTCCCACTACGCCGGTGTTGGAGTAGAGCTCGATGTAGGCGTTGTGGGCATGCGTTATGCCGTTCACCATCGGAGTATCCAGGATTGTAGTGTCCCAGTAGGTCAGGGCCCAGCATCCCAGGCCGAGGCCGGTGAAAGGCGATTCCCTCAGCAGGGAAGCGGTACTTTCCCAGATGGGCCACCTGCCGCTGATACTTACGCCGTGGGCCAGACTTCCAAGAGAATCCCAGGTCATCGCCACTATGATCACCAGGAACATGAGAGAGATGGCCGTGGCTAACGCTCTCGTCCTCTTGCTTCTTTCAAAGGCGGCCATTCCGAGAAGGATGGCGGCCTCAATGGCGAGATACATGGCGAGGCCGTGGTGCGTGCCAGAGCCACGGATGGCGAAGGTGAGCCGCCCGTCGACAAGCGACACGTCGAGTATGGCGAAGACAAGGATGGGGAGGAAGACCAATGCGAGGGAAATGACGACCCATTTCATGCGGTTAGCCAAGCGTGAAAAGTTGACCCATGAGTAGTAGAACAGCGTGATGGCAAACATGCACTGAAGCGTCCCGAGGCTGATAGCGCGATTGTCAGACACACAGAATCCGATGAGGGCACCCGTCAGAAGCAGGACGATCGGGAGATCAAAGGGAGTGCGAAGAGACCCGACGCCGCTGCGTGCCAGCCGCAAGGGGAATGGCACGCAGGCCAGTGCCAGGCCGATCCAGGTAAGCACTGGGCTGAAGCTCAGGATGTAGGAGAGGCAAACAAGAGCTGCGGCGAGAGTCACCCAGAGCATCTGTATGCGCAGGAAGGCGTCTACCGGCTTGACGAGCCGGGCGCGAATGGGATTCGGCTGGGGTGAAGCGGCCGGGGCTGGTGGATTGGATGGCTCCTGAGGGGCGTCAGATCTGTGGTGCATGATCGTGATGTATCATCATAGTATGGCCACTCCACCTTTGCAACCCATGCGTTCGTTGCGCATAGTTCCGCGGCCTCATATGGCTGCTGACATGGAATCCATTAGAACGGAGTATTGAAAAAGCGGGGGATGGCGTATACAATTTCTACTTGTGCTTTGATCGAGGTTCCATGGCGTCCACATGGGACAAGAGTAATCTGAACGAGGAGGGAAGGTGATTGGATGCGCTAGGTAGACATTTGCTGCTGGAACTCAGGGAGTGCAACGTAGCGGTGCTGGATGACCTGAAGTATCTTGAGAATGCTCTCGTCAGTGCTGCAAAAGAGTCTGGTGCTACCGTGATCGACAAGTCGTTTCATCATTTCGCGCCACAGGGAGTCAGTGGAGTGGTACTCATTGCCGAGTCACATCTTTCACTGCATACCTGGCCGGAGCATGCCTATGCTGCGGTGGACATCTTCACGTGCGGAACCACGGTGAAGATCGAAGTGGCGGCGGATGCGCTGATAAGGCTGCTCGGTAGCAGGGATCCCTCTGTCCTGGAGGTCAAAAGGGGGCTGTTGGTACAGGAGAGGAAACTGGTTGGGTAGATCATGGATGATGACCCCAGTGTATGGTTTTCTGACACCATAAGCCCGAACTTCGTGCAGCGGTACCGCGTCCGGGGCACTCTGTACACGGGCCAGACCCGATATCAGTCGGTGCAGGTCATCGACACCTGTGATTTCGGGCGATGTCTGGTGCTGGACGGAAAGCTGCAGTCGAGCCAGAGGGACGAGTTCATCTATCATGAGGCGCTGGTTCACCCTGCGCTGATCAGTCACCCTGGGCCATCCAACGTGTTCATTGCGGGAGGTGGCGAAGGGGCCACGCTCCGGGAGGTTCTGGTCCACCGTTCCGTGAAGAGGGCCGTGATGGTCGATATCGATGAAGAAGCGGTTGATGTCTGCCGGCGTTTCTTACCTTCCCTGCATCAGGGGAGCTTTGATGACAGCCGGGTGGAGTTGCTTCACGTGGATGCCCGGAAGTACCTCAGTGAATCCAAGCAGAAGTTCGATGCCATATTGATGGACATCACAGACCCGGTGGAAGGCGGGCCCTCCTGGATGCTCTACACGCGCGAATTCTACAGTATGGTCGCCGACAAGTTGGCGCCCGGCGGCATCCTCGCTGTTCAGTCCGGGCCCTGCAATCTGCACGACACGGCGGTCTTCACTGCCATCAACTGCACGCTGCGTGCAGTGTTCGCGGAGGTGTTTCCCTACGCGGCTGTTGTTCCCTCTTTTGGCGGGGCATGGGGATTCACGCTGGTGGCGAGGGGACTGGATCCTCTCGCTCTGTCGGCTGGGGTGATCAACCATCGCCTCTCTACCAGGGTGGGCAAGGAATTGCGTTTCTACGATGGCATGACGCATCAGGGCATGTTCCGCCTGCCGCTATATCTCCGCGACGCAATCCGCAGGCAGAAGTCCGTGATTACAGATCGGTCCCCGGTTTTCCTCTCATAGCTCGGGCCAGTTCATCTCTCCTTGCGGATCACCCATCAGTGACTCACTTGACAAGATGCTAGGGAAATAGCATAATGTTGATTAACTTAGTAGAGAAGACGGGGAAATGAAATTATCGACCAAAGGACGATACGGGGTCAGGGCACTGGTGGACATCGCGCTCAACAGCGACGGCGGCCCGGTACTGCTGAAGGACATCGCCAAGAGACAAGATATCTCAGCACAATACCTGGAGCATCTGGTGGCGCCGCTGATCAGGGCCGGTATACTCAGGAGCATTCGTGGGGCAAAGGGCGGCATAGCACTGGCCAAGCCCCCGGAAGAGATCAGCTTGAGCCGGGTGATCGAAGTGCTGGAGGGATCGGTGGCCCCGGTGGAGTGTGTGGATAATCCGGCTTTGTGCGCCCGCTCGGATGAATGCGTGACCCGAGACGTGTGGAGTGACATCAAGGCGGCGATCACGGGGGTCCTGGAGTCGCTCACCTTGAAGGACTTGATGGACAGGCAGAAAGCAAAGGTGCCCTCTAAGTCTGAGACATACTCAATATAGGGGAACGTTCGACTGGGGTTCACATGACAGGTAGGGAGTGTTGAAAGTGGCAGTCCGTGAAAAAAGCACCAAGACGTTGGAACGAGTCATGAGGACAAGGATAGCCGACGATATCACCGAACTGGTGGGGAATACCCCGCTCGTTAGGCTGAACAGGATCGCTCAAGGGCTGAATGGCACGGTAGTGGCTAAGCTGGAATCGTTCAACCCGATGTCGAGTGTCAAGGATCGCACAGGCCTAGCCATGATTGACGCAGCGGAAAAGGCGGGACGCATCAGGAAGAGCTCGGTCATCGTGGAGCCCACCAGCGGGAACACTGGCATTGCGCTGGCGTTCGTCTGTGCCGCCAGGGGATACCGGTTGGTCATTACCATGCCCGAGACGATGTCTGTGGAGAGGCGGCAGCTCTTGGAGGCACTGGGCGCTGAGGTTGTGCTGACGCCGGGCAGCGAGGGCATGACCGGAGCCGTGAGAAGAGCGGAGGCGCTGGCAGCGGAGACGCCGAACTCGTTCATGCCGCAGCAGTTCAAGAACCCGGCCAATCCGCGGGTGCATCGGGAGACGACGGCGGAGGAGATCTGGAGAGATACGAACGGCAAGGTGGATGTTATCGTGGCCGGCGTAGGAACCGGCGGCACGATCACCGGGATAGCTGAAGCCATCAAGGGTCGGAAGCCGGGATTCCGGGCCATCGCGGTTGAGCCGGCGGCCTCGCCGGTACTCTCCGGCGGGAAGGCGGGCCCGCACAAGATCCAGGGAATCGGCGCTGGATTTGTGCCGGACGTGCTCAGGGTTGACCTGATTGATGAAGTGGTGCAGGTGAAGGACGAAGACGCGAAGGCGACAACGAGGAGGCTGGCCAGGGAAGAGGGGATCCTGGCGGGCATATCATCGGGAGCGGCGGCCTGGGTGGCACTCCAGGTGGCTGGCAGGGACGAAAGCAAAGGGAAGCTGATTGTGGTCATATTGCCGGATACGGGCGAGCGTTACTTGAGTAGCTGCCTGTTCTAGTAGATAGTGTAGTAGAAGGAGAATCGTGGCATGGATGAAGTGATCATTTCGCGTGCCATCGCCGAGAGCTTCATGAAGGAATTCATGGAGTCGATGGAGGTCGATGTGGCGGTGGTGGGAGCGGGTCCGTCCGGTCTTTTGGCGGCACACTGCTTGGCGAAGTCGGGACTCAAGACGGCGGTGTTCGAGAGGCAACTCCGGGTGGGTGGTGGGATGCCGGGTGGCGGGATGATGTTCAACCGGATTGTTCTGCAGAAGGAAGGCAAGGAGATACTGGACGAGTTTGGCGTGCGCACCACGTTGTACAAGCGCGGCTACTACACTGCCGATGCCCTGGAGGCGATCTCCTCGCTTTGTGTGAGCGCCATACGTTCCGGCGCCAAGATATTCAACCTGATGACTGTGGAAGATATCATAATCCGCGGCGACAAGAGGGTCAGCGGGCTGGTACTGCAATGGACTGCGGTCAACATGGCCAAGATGCATGTCGACCCTCTGGCGGTAAGAGCCAAGGTGGTCATCGATGCCACGGGGCATGAAAGTGACATATGCCACATTTTGGTCAGAAAGACAGGGCCGAAGCTGAAGACGGCTACTGGGGCGGTGATGGGCGAGAAGTCCATGTGGGCGGAGAAGGGCGAGGCTGACCTAGTGAAGAACACGATGGAGGTGTATCCGGGCCTGATCGTGGCGGGCATGGCAGCCAACGCGGTCCTCGGCTCTCCTCGGATGGGGGCCATATTCGGGGGGATGCTTATCTCAGGGAAGAGGGCGGCAGAGCTGGCTCAGAGCATAGTTAAGAAGGGGTAAGGAAGATATTCAAGCTGCTGCGGGAAGACGTCAAGACGGTATTCGCCCGGGACCCGGCGGCGCGGAGCCTGCTGGAAGTGCTCACCTGCTATCCAGGGCTGCATGCACTGTGGTGCTACCGCTGGGCCAACTGGTTCTGGCGTCATCGGCTGCGGCTGCTTGGTCGCATGGTGTCTCATTTCGGACGTCTGGCGACCGGGGTGGAGATACATCCGGGCGCCAAGATAGGCAGAAGGTTCTTCATAGATCACGGGATGGGCGTTGTCATTGGAGAGACGACTGAGATCGGGGATGATGTGCTCATGTATCAGGGCGTTGTCCTGGGCGGAACAAGCCTGGAGAAGAAGAAACGGCATCCCACCGTTGGGAACAACGTGGTCATCGGCGCCGCGGCGATATTGCTCGGTCCCATCACGTTGGGAGATGGCGCCCGTGTTGGCGCCAATTCGGTGGTGGTGAAGTCGGTGCCGCCTTGTGCCACTGTGGTGGGGGTGCCAGGACGGATAATCGAAGAGAGAAGGGAGCCAGTCGCTGATCTGGAGCACGGCAAGTTGCCTGATCCGGTCAGCGAGGGCATGCGTTCCATGGCCGAGCAGCAAGCCAAACTAGAAGAAAGGATTAAGAGACTGGAGGCCATGTTGGGAACGAGAACGCCAAATGGCGAATCCGAAGAGAGGCAGAAATGACCAGGACGATAGCGGAAATAAACGAGAAGATACGCAAGGGCCAGGCGGTCGTGGCGACCGC
>DAIQQD010000032.1:0-4442 GCA_036787015.1 Chloroflexota bacterium | reverse complement strand
ATGCCGGACAACGATCCGCGGAACCGGATCTATCCTGGTGAGTTCCTCTACGGCGGTGGCCATGTTATCGAGGAGCTCGTGGCTGGGAAGAACGTCAAGTTCGTGGGCACTGGCTACGGAACCGACTGCTATCCCCGTAAGAAGATCGAGACCACGATCAGCTTGAAGAACATCAACGAGGCCGTGCTCTTCAACATGAGGAATTCCTACCAGAACTACAACGTCGCGGTGAACCTCTCCGACAAGACGATATACACCTACATGGGCGTGCTGAAGCCGAACCTGGGGAATGCCAACTACTGTTCAGCAGGGCAGTTGTCGCCGCTGCTGAAGGACCCGTACTACAAGACGATAGGCATCGGCACGAGGATATTCCTGGGTGGGGGCATAGGCTACGTTGCCTGGCAGGGCACGCAGCACAGCCCGGGTGCGCTCAGGACGGAGAACGGCGTGCCCAAACGTGGCGCTGGTACGCTGGCCGTGATCGGCGACTTGAAGCAGATGAGGCCTGAATGGCTGCGTGGAGTGAGCTTTTTGGGGTATGGGTGCACCCTGACGGTAGGGATCGGCGTGCCGATACCCATACTGTCGGAAGAGAACTTGCGCTATGCGGCGGTCAAGGATGAGGACATCTTTGCGCCCATAGTCGACTACTCGGACGCCTACCCGCAGCGAAAGCCCGATGTTCTGGGCGAGGTGAGCTACGGCCAGCTTAAGAGCGGCAAGATAGAGGTGAAGGGCAAGGAAGTCCCCACCGCTTCCCTGTCCAGCTACTCGAAAGCCGTGGAGATTGCCCAGACACTGAAAGACTGGATACAGAAGGGGCAATTCCTGCTGACGGAACCGGTGGCACCGTTGCCGGGCGTGGAAGCCGGCATAACCTTCAAACCATTGGACGAACGTTCGTAGCAAAGGGGACTTGAAATGGCTGTATCGAAGAGAATAGTGCTGCATTTCCCGCGATCCTGTGTGGACCAGCCGATAATCTACCGTCTGGTAAAGGACCACGGTTTGATGTTGAACATCCTTAAGGCTTCCGTATCGCCCAACGAGGAAGGTCTCATGGTGCTGGAGTTGAGTGGGGACAGGGAGAACTATGAGAAAGGCGTCCGGTATCTCACAGACATCGGCATCAGCATACAGCCGCTCAGCCGTGACATCAATCGGAATGATGCCCGCTGTACTCACTGCGGGGCCTGCGTGACTGTATGCCCCAGCGGCGCTTTTGTGGTGGAGCCCGTCAGCCGGAAGGTCAAGTTCCTGGACAAGAAATGCATGGTCTGCGGGATGTGCATCAGGGCCTGCCCGCCGCGGGCCATGGAGATGCGTATCTAGCTTATGACCGGCTATGAGCCTAGATTCTATCGTGACTGGAGCCAGGACAAGGATCTGATCTCCTTCACAGTCACGGTGAAGGAGTCAGACCTCTACGTGCGGGCCACGCGGAACCTGAGCCGCAAGGCACTCAAGGTGCTGCTGAAGCACCGGGCCTCGTTGGAAGAGTACATTGAGCGGCAGCCGGCGTTCCTGACTTCTCTGGAGCCTCTGGCTGTTGGGCCGGATGCACCCTTGATCGTCAAGACAATGGCTGAGGCAGCGGCGAAGGCTGGCGTGGGGCCCATGGCCGCGGTAGCCGGGGCCATCGCCGAGTATGTGGGGAAGGAGCTGCTCCCCTTCAGCCGCGAGGTGATAGTGGAGAATGGCGGGGACGTATTCCTGAAGACCCAGAAGACGAGGTCGATAGGCATATTTGCCGGCGAGTCGTCCCCTTTCACCGGCAAGCTGGCGCTCAGAGTCGAGCCCAAAGAGACGCCGCTGGGCATCTGCACGTCGGCGGGCACAGTAGGCCATTCGCTGAGCTTTGGGAAGTGCGATGCGGCGATCCTGCTCTCGGCATCGGCAGCCTTGGCGGACGCGGCCGCGACGGCGGTGGGCAACCTCATTCAGTCGGCGGACGATATCCCCAGGGGCATCGATTTTGCGAAGGGCGTTGAAGGCATCAGAGGGGTGATCATCATCAAGGATGACCGGATTGGCGTCTGGGGCGACGTCAGGCTGGTCGAAACCGGAGCTTGAATGAAGAGGATATTCCTGGACCATGCGGCCACAACTCCCGCTGACCCCCGTGTTGTCGAAGCCATGCTGCCCTTTTTCAGCGAGAGCTTCGGCAACCCCTCGAGCATACACTCTCTCGGCCTGGAAACCAGGACCGCTGTGGCGGAGGCCAGGGAGAAGGTGGCCGGCCTCATCGGTGCCGCCAGCGACGAAGTCATCTTCACCAGCGGCGGGACTGAAGCCGACAACCTGGCCGTCAAGGGAATCGCTCAGGCCAACGCGCAAAGAGGCAAGCACATTGTGACCACGCGAATCGAGCATCATGCCGTGGAGGAATCCTGCCGGTATCTCGAGAAGCAGGGCTTCAAGGTAACCCATGTCGCTGTGGACCAGGATGGGCTGGTCGATCCGAGGGAGGTGGAGAGGGCGGTCACCCCGGAGACCATCCTCATTTCGGTGATGCATGCCAACAATGAGGTAGGCACCATCCAGCCAATTGCTGAGATCAGCAGGGTGGCTAGAAGTAGAGGCATCTACTTCCACACCGATGCCGTACAGACGGTGGGGCACATACCGGCGAAGGTAGATGACCTCGGGGTTGATCTGCTGGCCATATCGGCCCACAAGCTCTACGGGCCAAAGGGTGTGGGAGTGCTCTATGTGCGGAAGGGCACCAGGATAGTCCCCTTCATGCATGGAGGTGGGCAGGAGCGCGGCCTGCGGGCCACCACTGAGAATGTTCCGGGGATTGTCGGTTTCGGCAAGGCGGCCGAGATTGCCCAGGCGGAAATGGATGCCGAATCCAGACATGTCACCAGGTTGCGGGACAAGCTGATCAAGGGTCTCCTGGAGCGCATTCCACAGGTGCGCCTCAACGGGCATCCCACGCAGCGGCTACCCAATAACGTGAATATCAGCGTAGCCTCTGTGGAGGGGGAGTCCCTGGCTGTCAGTCTGGATCTGGAGGGCATTGCCGTCTCCACCGGCTCGGCGTGCAGCTCGGAGGCCATGGAGCCGTCGCAAGTGTTGACGGCCATGGGGGTGCCGGTGGAACTGGCGCGGGGCTCGGTGCGCTTCAGCCTGGGCCGGGAGAATACTGATGCCGAGATCGACCGCGTGCTGGAAGCCTTTCCTCGCATCGTCAGCAGATTGCGGGCTATGTCGCCACTGTGGACCGGCAAGGCTTAGCGCGCTCTGCCACAAGGCCGAGGGAGAACAGGTGCAGCGGAACGCTGCCGGGAGTTTGAGGGTGTCCCTCAAATCCTCCCTCCTCTACCCCCAAGATTGGGGGACTGGGGGTTGACTGGACAACACGACCGATCATCTGCATAACCACCGCAGTTCAGCCAACGCCAATCAGCGGCTGCTGCTGATCGCGCTGGCGATCACGGGGTTGATGACCGTGGTTGAGGTCATCGGCGGGGTCTTGAGCAATAGCCTGGCCTTGCTGGGAGACGCCGGTCACATGTTCACCGACACCCTGGCGTTGGGACTGAGCGTAGCGGCTCTCTCTCTGGCGAAGAGACCCGCGAGCCAGACCAGGACCTACGGCTTTCTCCGTGCGGAGGTTCTGGCGGCTCTGGCCAACGGCACCATCCTGGTTCTCATCTGCGGTTTCATATTCTACGAGGCCTATCAGCGGTTCGTGGAGCCGCCCGAGGTGAGGGGCACTCTGATGTTGGCGGTGGCGGCCGTCGGATTCCTGGCGAACCTGCTCGGAATCCTTGTTCTGCGATCCGCCAGCCGCGACAACTTGAACGTCAAGGGCGCCTTTCTGCACATGTGGGGCGACACCATCTCCTCGGTGGGAGTCATCGCCGCCGGCGTGATCATCCTGGTTACCGGTTGGACTGTCGTCGATCCCATCATCAGCATGTTCATAGGGCTATTGATCCTAAGGGGTGCCGTTGGTTTGGTACTGGAGTCCAGCGACATTCTTCTGGAAGCGGTTCCCAAGCACCTCGATGTGACGCAGATCATCAGCGCGCTCAAAGAGATTGAAGGCGTGAAGGATGTCCACGACGTGCATTTGTGGACCATAACGTCTGGCATATATGCCCTGAGTTGCCACCTGCAGATCGAAGACCGAATGGTCAGCAGCAGCAGTCAAATCGTCGAAGCGGTCAACCAAGCGCTGAGTCAGAAGTTCGGCATCGGGCATTCCACTCTGCAGCTGGAGTGCGGGGAATGCGAGAACAGCCCGGTCTGCCGCTTGTCAGATTCGAAGTGAGCGCGTGACGCCTCTGAATCATGGCTGGCCTCGCCGCATCATCTAACGCAACCTGATTCAGCCTTTCTTGTATAATGGGATTGCCGCTCTTGTAACTGTGTTGGTGCTGTATCCAGTCAATAGGGAGGTTGAGATGGCCAAAGACCCCGTGTGCAAC
>DAIQQD010000031.1:7854-14432 GCA_036787015.1 Chloroflexota bacterium | reverse complement strand
GGCTCGAAGCCGGCCAGGAAGAAGGCCCCAGCCATTTCTCTATCTCCGTTGATGCCCTCCTCCCTCAGAATAGCTACCTTCGGCTTCCGGACCGCTTCGAGCTCCCTCTCCGGCGTCCTGGCTGGTGCGAACGTCAGCTCCAATCGGAGGCCGGACCGACCATCTGCCCCCTGCCTTTCGGCTTTGGCGCACTCCGGGGCTGTCTGCAGTTTCTCCAGTTCAAAAGACGTTTCCTGCCAGGCACTGCGGAGAAGCCGCATGTCCTCAGAGAGAACAAGTTGATCCATGTGCCTGATTTTGATTTGCTTCTCAGCGGACGTGCTGCCGATGACCTGGCAGCAATTGCCGGCACCATGTTTCTTCAGAATTTCCATTATCAGCGCTTCATCACCGGCAGAGTATTCAATAACCATCCCCAGCTCTTCTGCAAATAGAACGTGGAGCGGGTCCTTACCAGCCATGCCGGGACCGCGCAGTTGGATGTCCAGACCGCAATTGCCAGCGAACGCCATCTCCAGGAGGCAGACGACCAGGCCTCCGTCTGACCTGTCATGGCCGGCCAGGACCAGCCGTCCTTTAATGAGTTCCTGGACCGCCTCGAAGCACTTCCGGAGAAGCCTGGGATCGTCGACGTCCGGCGCCTCGTCACCGACCTGCCCATAGACCTGGGCCAGGGCGGTCCCTCCCATCCGGCACTTGCCGCCCGCCAAGTCGATGAACATCAGCCTGCTCTTGCCAGGCTCCTTTGTGTCCGGCGTCACGGTCCCGGTTATGTCCGGGCAGGCCGCATACGCAGTGACAACCAGAGTGCCCGGAGCCTTGGCCGTCATTTGAACGTTCTCTCTCTTCACCTTGGCGGCCATGCTCATCGAGTCCTTGCCGCCGTTGATCGATATGCCGAGAGTATCCAGCATGCTGGCCAGAGCCTTATTGGCCCGGTAGAGACAGGAGCCTTCACCCGGCTCAGATGCACTTGCGCCCCAGTTCCCCAGCAGCGAAATTCCTTCGAAATCTTCAACCAATGCCCATGCAAGGTTGGTCAGAGCTTCGCCGGCCGCCAGGCGGACGGATGACTCGGGGTTGACGATCCACTTGACCGGCTGGTCGCCGATCGCCCAGCAGCGGCCGGTGGTGGCAAGATAGCTATCGGCCGTCACCGCCACATCCGCCACGGGCATTTGCAGGGGTCCGGCGCACTGCTGGCGGGCCACCAGCCCCGTGACGGACCGGTCAACGTGATTGACCAGGAAACCCTTTGAAGCGACCTTGAGGAGCCGCAACACGCGTTCCAGGGCCTCCCGCACGGTCAAGCTCCTGGGAAGCTCAAGGGCCGCCAGGCTGCGCTTGACGCTCCTGTCCTCGATGGTAAGTTGCGGGATCTTGCCCAGAGCGAAGCCAAGGTCGAGGTTGACCGGTTCTTTCTCGTATGCAGGAGCACTTGCCGGAGCATGCTCGTCAACCAGGACCAGTTTCCCGTCACCGGTGATCTCTCCGATGACGGCCATCGGGCATTTCTCGCGGCCGGCGATCTCCTGAAGAAGCGCGATGTCCTTTTGCTCAGTCAGCAGGACCACCCTTTCCTGTGACTCGTTGCACCACAGCTCCAGAGCGGACAGCGAGCTGTCGCCGCAGGGAATGCGCCGCAGGTGCACCCTGCAGCCTGCCGGAGACGCAATTTCACTGATGGCGTTGGCATTTCCCCCTGCCCCAAGGTCGTGAATCGACCTGATCGGGTTCTTGTCGCCCATCATGAGGCAGGCCTGTATCACGCGGTCAACCACCTTCTCCATTTCAGCATTGGCGCGCTGAACCGAATTCCAGTCCAACTCCGCTTCCTGGCTGCCTGCGATCCGGCTCGAACCGGAAGCGCCCCCCAGCCCGATCCGGTAGGCATCGCCGCCGAGCTGGACGATCGCATGGCCGGTCTTCGGCTTGTCCTTCTTGACATGCGCCCTGTTCACCCAGCCGAGACCAAGCGACCACATGCCGCACTTGGTGTACCCGAACAGTTCAGTCTGCTCCCTGGAGCCATGAACATACTCGAAAGAGGTCGTCGATCCGCTCAGAGTTGGTTCACCGAACTCGTTGCCATAGCGGTATGCGCCTCTTGGTGCTCCCAGGATGATCTGAAGCGGAGTCTCCAACTGATAAGGCTGTTTCCAGTTAATGCTTTCCCAGGGCAGCTCGTAGCCCGGGATAGACAGATTGCCGACCAGATATAGGGTTGACCCGGCGACAACTGAGCCGCCCCGCCCAACCGTCTGGTTGTCTCGGATTCTCCCGCCTGTTCCGGTTGCCGCCCCCGCTGACGACACTATGGCCGTCGGATGATTGTGAGACTCGCCTTTTGCGGTCACGTCCGCGTCTATCTGCTGAACGACAATCGCCGATGGTCCGGCTGGATCCGAGTTCAGAAGCATTCGCACCTTGTGTCCACGAATTACAGAAGCGTTATCTTCAAAGGCAACTAGGGTATGACCGGGATGTCGAACATGGTTGGCCTTGATCATGTTCATGAATGTCGATTCCTTGTCGACACCGTCGATCCGCCAGATGGCATTGAACGTCCGGTGGCGGCTGTGATCGGATTGGGTCTGATCCAGATGGGTCAACAAGATGTCGGTGGGGTTGGCGCCCAGTACTTTGGCGAAGTAGTTGTAGTTGTGTTCCAACAGTTGGCGGTCAAGAGAAAGGTCAAGCTTCTCAAGAGCTCGAATGCCTTCCTCGATCAACGGTATCAGCTTCACCAGCGCCGGCTTTCTGTCCGATTCGAAGGTTCTCAGAGGTTCAGGGTACGGGGATTCAGTCATTCGGTCATAGAGCAGGGAAAGTATGCGGGTGATCTGGTGTTTGTCCAGGGCCGATCCGGGCTTCGGGTCAATCTGATGGCGCCGTGACCGCTCGAGACGCCTGACTGAGGTGAGGCCGCAGGAGTGGCAAATCTTGACGGCGTTGGTCGACCAGGGCGTGGTGATCTCTACGCGGGGGCCAACCTCCAGAACTGCACCTTGCAGCCGGCTTTCCCTGGTGAACACCATCGGCTCAAAGGTCTCCGAAAGCAGCCAGTCGAGCAGGCTGGACTCGGTTTGCCCCAGCGGCCGATCCGAATCGATGTAGAAGCAGACCTCTGTCTTGACATTCTCAACCACAGGTCCGATCTCCAGCAGGATACGTTTCTTCAGCAGCTCCTCTCCGGGTCTCCAGAGCAGCGACCGGCGGTATCTCTTGACTAACATGTCCGCACCCAAGTTCCCTTCCCGATCATGATACTTCAATTATGGGCTTTGTCTCCATGTTGTCCACCATGCCTGACCGATCTATTTCTTCAGGTACCGTCCCATCGGCAATACGTTGAAGTGGCGGTCGCTGCTGGTCATGGCCCACACCGCCGCGCGCGCCGTGTCCAGTGAAGTGAAACACGGGATGCGCTTCTCTGCCGCAGCCCGCCGTATGGCAAACCCATCCCGCATCGGGGTGCGCTCTCCGGTGATGGTGTTGATGACGCCGTCAACCCAACCGTCCTTTATGGCATCTACCACGTTTGGGTGTCCCTCGCTGAGTTTCTTAGTGATCTGCTTCACGAACATGCCCTCGCTCTCAATCATCATTGCCGTCCCTTCCGTGGCGTAGAGCTTGTACCCTGCTTCGGCCAGCCTCTTGATGATTGAGAGGGACTGGGCCTTGTTTCGATCGGCAATGCTGAGCAGCACCGCGCCACTGGGAGGCAACATAAGTCCGGCCGCCATGACCGCCTTCATCAAAGCCGCCTCGAAACTGTAGTCGACGCCCATGACTTCCCCGGTAGACTTCATCTCCGGGCCCAGGTAGGTGTCCACGCCAGCCAGTTTCGACATGGAGAAGACCGGTGCTTTGATGCCCACCAACCCCTGTTTCTTCCACAAGCCCGTTTCATAGCCCTGTTCACGCAAGGATATCCCAGCCATGACTTTGGTGGCAATCTTGACCGCGGGGACTCCGGTGACCTTGGAGATGAACGGGACCGTGCGGCTGGCGCGGGGATTCACCTCCAGAACGTAGACCGTAGATTGGCCTGCTTCCCGCATGATGATGCACTGGACGTTCATCAGGCCCTTGATGTCTAAGCCCAAGCCAATGCGAACAGCATAGTCCACCAGTGTGTCCACTTCGGAGCTCTTCAGGCCCACGCCGGGATAGACAGTCATGGCATCCCCGCTGTGCACCCCGGCCCTTTCCAGGTGCTCCATGATGCCGGGAACGAGCACTCTCTCACCGTCGCAGATGGCATCCAGCTCGACTTCTTTGCCCTCCAGGTACTTGTCGACGAGCACCGGGTGCTTGGTCCCCAGTTCCAGCGCCCCGCGCATGTATTGAGCAAGTTCGTCATCGCCGTGCACGATCTCCATGCCCCGGCCCCCCAGCACGTAGCTGGGGCGGACCAGAACTGGATAGCCGACCGACCGCGCTACCCTCTCCGCTCCCTCCAGGGTGGTGGCAACACCCCCCGGAGGCTGTGGAATACCCAGACCATCCAGGAAGTCCTCAAAGCGGCGCCTGTCCTCGGCCATGTCGATGGTCTCGGCGCTGGACCCCATGATGGGCATGCCGCTGCGGGCCAGCGGCTCGCTGAGATTGATGGCGGTTTGCCCGCCGAACTGCACTATGGAGGGGGTAAGCGAACAACCCGCGCCGCCAGCCGGCGAGTCGGACGAGTCTGGAGTGTTCTCGTTCTCCAGGATATCCCGCAAGCTCTCTTCATCCAGGGCCTCGAAGTAGAGTCGGCTGCCGGTGTCGAAATCGGTGGAGACGGTCTCCGGGTTGGAGTTGACCAGGATGCCAGCGTAACCTGCCTCCTGAAGGGCCCACGCCGAGTGTACGCTGCAGTAGTCGAACTCAATGCCCTGACCTATACGGATGGGCCCGCTGCCGATCACCACGGCTTTCCGCCCCTTAAGCGGCTCCGCCTCGTTTTCCTTGTCGTAGCTGCTGTAGAAGTAGGGAGTGGAAGCTTCAAACTCAGCGGCACACGTGTCTACCATCTTGTAGACGGGGCGGATGCCCCAATCCTGCCGCGTCCGGCGTATCTGCTCCGGTATGCCGTCGGCCAGCGTCCCCACCTGTTCGTCGGAGAATCCCAGACGCTTGGCTTCCCAGATTAGTTCTGGAGTCAGCGCCTCTGCCAGCAGGCGCCGCTCCATTTCCACGATGTTGCGCATTTTGCATATGAACCACGGGTCAATTCCGCTGGCTTGGGCCAGTTCCTCCGGAGTTGACCCTCGGCGCAGGGCAGCCATGACCGCCCATAGCCGCAGGTCATGCGGATGAAGCGGATAGGCGCCGGGCCGGTCACCCCAAGCCCGGTCCTCCCACAGAAGCGAGCGATTGCCGAATTCGAGCGAGCGCACAGCCTTCTGCAGCGCGGCCTCGAAGCGGCGATCGATAGCCATGACTTCGCCCGTGGCCTTCATCTGACTGCCGATAGTCCGGTCTCCGGCAGCGAATTTGTCGAATGGCCAGCGGGGGATCTTCACCACGCAGTAGTCCAAGGCCGGCTCGAAGGCAGCCATCGTCTTCCCGGTCACCATGTTGCGAATCTCATCCAGGCGTTTGCCGACGGCGATCTTCGCCGCCACGCGGGCGATGGGATAGCCGGTGGCCTTGCTGGCCAGGGCCGAACTGCGGCTCACCCTGGGATTGACCTCAATGACATAGTAGGTGCTGCCCACGTCGCCCGATGACCACCTCTCCGCCACCACGGGGCCGGGAGCCAGGGCCAACTGGACGTTACAGCCCCCCTCGATGCCAAGGGCGCGTATGATCTTGATACTGGCCGATCGCAGCATCTGGTATTCACCGTCTGAAAGCGTCTGACTGGGAGCCACCACGATGCTGTCGCCAGTATGCACGCCCATGGGGTCGATGTTCTCCATGTTGCAGATGGTGATGCAGGTGTCGGCTGCGTCCCTCATCACCTCGTACTCGATTTCCTTCCAGCCCAGAAGACATTTCTCCACCAGCACCTCGTGGCTCAGGCTGACACCCAGCCCAGCGGCCACGACAGTCTTCAACTCATCCAGCGTGTGTACGATGCCGCCGCCGCTTCCGCCAAGCGTGAAGGACGGACGGATTATCAGGGGCAAGCCTATACCCTCGGCGAAATTCACCGCCTCTTCGACTGAATTGACCGTGACGCTGGTCGGCACCGGTTCTCCAATGTCGATCAGCAGTTGTTTAAACAGGGAGCGCTCCTCCGCCTTCTTGATCGTATCCAGAGGCGTGCCCAGCATGCGCACGCTGTATCTGTCCAGGATGCCAGCGTCCGCCAGCTCTACAGCCAGATTCAACCCGGTCTGACCGCCAAGCGTCGGCAGAAGCCCGTCGGGGCGTTCCCTTTCAATGATGCGGGCGATCACGTCCACTTCCAGTGGCTCAATGTAGACGGCATCGGCGACGCCCTCGTCGGTCATGATGGTGGCCGGATTGGAGTTCACCAACACGGTAGACACGCCTTCTTCGCGGAGTGCCTTGCACGCCTGGGTGCCGGCGTAGTCAAACTCCGCCGCCTGCCCGATGATGATGGGTCCGGACCCGATGATGAG
>DAIQQD010000031.1:0-7754 GCA_036787015.1 Chloroflexota bacterium | reverse complement strand
CGTAGTCAAACTCCGCCGCCTGCCCGATGATGATGGGTCCGGACCCGATGATGAGGACCTTGCTGATATCGCTACGCCGCGGCACTGGCCCTCCTCGCAGCGGACGGCATCCGTATACCCCACACACCCGCCACTCCTTCACGGAAGCAGGAAATCAACCCCCTTGTCCCCCATTCCGCCTGGGGCGGATTTTCGATCTTGGGGGATAATGAATAACGCAGAGGGGCTTCGCCCCTCTGCACGCCCTACACCATGTCATTCCCGCGCAGGCGGGAATCCAGGAGTTGTGCCCAGCAAGAGACGCAGCAACCACTTCCGACAACTCCTTGCCCCCTGGCGCACCCCACCCGACTGTCATTTCGCCTCCCTGACCATCCCCAGGAATTGGTCGAAGAGGTAGAGATTGTCCAGCGGGCCCGGCGACGCCTCAGAGTGATATTGGATGGACAAGACGGGAAGCTCTCGATGACGGAGTCCTTCTACAGTCCCGTCATTCAGATTAATGTGGCTGACTTCCAGCCCTCCCTTCAGGGTGTCAGGGTCGACAGCATAGCCATGGTTCTGAGCGACGATGTACACTCTGTCCGTCTTGACATCGCGTACCGGGTGATTACCACCGCGATGCCCGAACTTCAGCTTGAACGTCCGGGCTCCGAACGCCTGGCCGATAAGCTGTTCCCCTAGGCAGATGCCCATCAAGGGTTTTACCCCGGCCAGCTTCCTCACCGTCTCCACAATGTAGCCGAGAAGGGCCGGATCGCCGGGACCGGGCGAAAACAGGACGCCGTCAGGCTTGAGATCGAGGATCTGTTGATCCGAGTAGATACAGGGAACGACGGTCACCTTGCACCCGAGTCCTCGCAGGATACGGAGGATGTTGTACTTGACGCCGCAGTCCACGACCACGATGTGAGGCCCGTCTCCAAAGACCACGTCAGGAGTTGCTTTCAACCCTCTGGCCCCCAATCTTGGGGGTAGAATGGAATTGGGGGACACCCCCAAACCCTCGGCAGGAGTACCTCCTGCACCTCTCACACCCAGGCAACTCTCCCACTGGTACGAAGCCTTCGTGCTGACCTCTTTGACGAAATCGATGTTGCCGTAGCGGGGCAGACTCCGCAGGTGCGCCAGGACTTCCTCCGGAGACTGGTCGGCGGCGATGGCACCCATCATCACCCCTCGGTATCTGAGATGCCTGGTCAGCGCTCGCGTATCTACGCCGTGGATGCCCGGCACGCCGCCAGCGGCCAGAAACTCGTCCAGGGTCTGCCGGCTCTGCCAATGGCTGGGATAGTCGCAGATATCCCGGACCACGAACCCGCGCACCCGGACGCGTGCCGATTCGTAGTTGCGGTCGTTCATGCCATAGTTTCCAATGAGGGGATAGGTGAGGACCAGTATCTGCCCCGCGTATGACGGGTCGGTCAGCATCTCCTGGTAGCCCGTCATGCTGGTGTTAAACACGACCTCGCCATAGGCAAACGCCTCTGCGCCGAAGAGATGCCCCTCGTAGCATGAACCATCTTCCAGAACCAGGATGGCCTTCTTTGTCATCTTCTGACCTTAGTATGAGGCGCGTTCAACCCCCTGTCCCCCAATCTTGGGGGGAGAAGGGGGATTGGGGGACACCCCCAGTTCCCACGGTCCGCCTCAGGCGGACACCGTTCTATCATTCCCGCGAAGGCGGGAATCCAGCGCGCACCCGATTCTGGAGATTCACATGGTTCGACACGACAACCCTTTGTCCGCCAGGGATCAGCCCACGAAAAGACCTCCTGCAATGGGAGCAGGAGGTCCCTCACGTCCCGTGCCTCGCGTTCTCTGGAGTCTGTGCGCGATCTCATGATACCTTGCCAGCCTCTCCGGACTGACTTAAAGGCCGTTCGCTGTCCTAAGTCCTCAGTCCGCTGCCTACAAGTCCCAGTAACTCACCAGCCGCTCGAAGTCGACCAGGCCGCTCTCCGAGAAGTTGTCTACTTCCACTCCCGCCTCCACCGCCGCGGCCACCGGATTCATTCCTCCCAAGAGAACCATGCCGATGCGGTTTGCGCCCAGCGCGATCTGGCACACCGGCTCACCCGTTTGGCCCAATGCGTACACCCCGTCAATGCCGACTTCTTTCAGCAGGCCGACAGTCTCCTCAACAATGGACCTGGACGGGGCTGGCAGTTCACGGAAGTTGGCTAAAATCCGGCCATTGCCTGTCCTGGCGGCTTCACCAACGCTGGTCATGCTGGCGCGCATGTATTGCTCCGAAGGATCAATAGAGGTGCCCTCGTAGTTGATAATGGCTGTGAAGCGCCTCGGCCTGGAGTTGCGTATCTCGAGCACCCCACCGAAGCGGGATTCCACCGGCACGCCAGCCTTTAGCAGGACTCCGTTTACGGCAACGCTGCAGACCGTGGCCAACCCCACTTTGCCGCTCGGTATGACCACGTTGCCTAACCTCTCTCCTTCGTGGCCCACCGCTACCAGGTGACTCACACAGAGGCGCGCTTTGAACGCCTCGCGCATGGCCGAGAGAGCTTTCTTGAACCTCTCCTGAGTGAAAACAGAAGTGTTGATGGGCAACAGCCCAGTGCGCTTGGCTGGATTGAATGTGGTCTGGAAAGCCATGAGTTCGAGTTTGTCCAGGATGAAGCCGATCTGATCCGGCGCCAGCGCTATTTGCAGCTCCTCGATACCCAGCGGGGTGATACTCCGGCCGTCGCGCCCCCCGGGCTGCGTGTACCCCCGTTCGTCCATGATGCGCAGGTGGTATCGAACTGCCCTCTCGCTCAGGTTCACGCCGTACCGCTGAAGCTCCCGAGCTATGGTGATCGACCCCAGCGGCTCACCGGACTCACTGAGCACCCTCAGGATGGAGAGTATCTTCTTCTCGGTATCGGAGTTGGCACTTTGGACCATACCGGAACCCCCTTGCCGCATCGGCCTTCCGGTGCCATTATAGCATCCCAACCGCACAAGCCAAGCAGAGGGACGACCGGCCTCAGTGTTGGCGGCTTCTCCACCGTCTGGCAGGTGGTCTTGCTCCAAGACCTGTTCCGCCATCATCTTGCCTCTTTCGATCCATTGAATCTGTTAGTGATGGGCAGCCGTCTGTCCCGGCCAAAGGCCCTAGCGGTTATCTTGACCCCTGGCGGCGCCTGGCGGCGCTTGTACTCACTGGAGTCGATCAGTCGAGCCGCCCTTTCGACGACATCCCGGTCAATCCCCATGGCCACGATATGCTCCATGCTCTTGTCCTCTTCCACATACGCCGTGATCACCTTGTCGAGGAGGTCGTAGCTTGGCAGGCTGTCGCTGTCTTTCTGGTCCGGCCTCAGTTCGGCCGACGGCGGCTTCTCGATCACGCTCCGGGGGATCACTTCGCGGTTAGCCAGGGAGTTTCGATATCGCACCAGCTCGTAGACCACGGTCTTCGGCACGTCCTTGATTACGGCGAAGCCGCCCGCCATGTCGCCGTAGAGGGTGGTGTATCCGGTGGCCATCTCGCTCTTGTTGCCGGTGGTGAGGACCAGCCAGCCGAACTTGTTTGACAGAGCCATCAGCAAGTTGCCGCGGATGCGAGCCTGGATGTTCTCTTCAGCCACATTCGGTCCGGCTCCGGCAAATGACTGGGCCAGCGTCCCTAAGTAGGCCTGGAATACTTCCTCGATAGGGATAACCATCAGTCCGATATCCAGGTTATGGGCCAGTAGGGCGGCATCCGAGAGACTACCGGCGGAGGAGTACCGCGATGGCATGGCCACGCCCACCACGTCAGCAGCCCCCAGGGCGTCGACGGCGACGGCTGCCACGAGGCTGGAGTCCACACCACCGGAAAGGCCAATTGCGGCTTTCGTGATACCGTTCTTCCTTATGTAGTCGCGCGTGCCCACAACCAGCGCGTCATATATCTCGGCCGAGGAGCTGCGCAGCTCTACCTGGCGACCCACGAGAGGGGGTTTGGTATCCACGAGAGGTGCCTCTGAGACGATGACCTTGGTGCTGCGCTCACTCTCTTTGACCAGCAGGTTGCCTTTCCGCCACCTCGGGTCGTGAAGCCGCGTGCGAAAGACGGATTCAATATCCAGGTCAGCCACTACAAGGTCCTCCTCGAATTGGCGGCCCCGGCACATCAGACGTCCTCTCTCGTCAAACACTACGCTGTCGCCATCGAAGACCAGCTCATCTTGTCCGCCTACCAGGTTGTTGTAGGCCACTATGGCCAGGTTGTCCGAGGCGCGCGTGGCCAGCATCCTTTCTCTAGAATCACGCTTGCCGACATGGTAGGGGGAGGCGCTGATGTTCAAGATGACTTCAGCGCCGGCATGGGCCTGGATGGTGGCCGGGCCGGCCTCGTACCAGATGTCTTCGCAGATGCTGATGCCCACCCCCACGCCTGCTATCACGTACACCGGGCACTTGTCTCCCGCCCGGAAGTAGCGGTTCTCGTCGAACACGCCGTAGTTGGGCAAGTACATCTTGCGGTAGACGCCGATCAGCCTTCCGTCATGGACAATGGCTGCTGCATTGTAGATGTCTCCTTCAGAATCAACGAAGCCAACCACCACTGTGATGCCGGCGGAGCTCAGCACTATTCGCTCGAGCGCCTTCAAGTTCTCCTGAATGAAGTGCGGCTTCAGCAGCAGGTCTTCCGGCGGATAGCCGCAGGTAGCCAGTTCGGGGAAAGACAAGAGATCCACCCCCAGTGACCTTGCCTTATCAATAGTTCGGACAATCCTTCGGGTGTTACCCTCGAAGTCTCCTACCGTGGTATTGACTTGGGCCATCCCTATCCGGAGTCTGCGCATGCTCTGCCTCAGCGTGAGTCTGTCCAGGAATTCGCTGGTCTCTCTGGCATCGGGATCAGCTTCCTGGCGAATCCCTGGATCGACTGACGGCTTTTCTTTCTGAGTGCCAAACCTGGCGAAAGCACCACGGCCTATAGGATCGGCAAGTACCTCTTCAGTTCGTACTCAGTCACCTGGATCCTCCACTTATCCCATTCAATCTTCTTGTTCTCCATGAACGCATTGAACACGTGCTCGCCCAGGGCTTTCCGCACCACTTCGCTGTTCTCTGTGAGCTGTATGGCGTCCCACAGGCTGGCCGGCAGGGTGCCAATACCCCTCTCGCGCCTTTCCGCTGCCGACATTTCGTAGACGTTCTCCTCAACAGGTTCCGGCGGCGTTAGCCCCTTCTCAATCCCATCCAGCCCGGCGGCCAGCATAACGCTGAAGGTCAGATAGGGATTGCAGGCTGGATCGGGCGACCTGTACTCGATCCTGGTGGCCTTCTCCTGACCCGGCTTATACTCCGGTACCCTTATTAGGTCCGACCGGTTGCGCCGCGCCCAGGAGAGATATACCGGCGCCTCGTACCCCGGCACTAGCCGCTTGTACGAGTTGACCCACTGGCTGGTGACGGCGGTGATTGCCGGAGCGTGTTTCAATAGCCCGGCCACGAACGCTCTGGCCGTCTTGGAGAGGTGGTAGGGGTCATTCAGGTCGTGGAAGGCATTCCTACCGTCCTTGAACAACGACTGATGCACGTGCATGCCGCTGCCGTTGACGCCGAATACCGGCTTGGGCATGAAAGTGGCGTAGACACCGTGATTCAAGGCCACCTGCTTCACTACCAGACGATAGGTCATCACGCTGTCGGCCATGGTTAGTGCATCCGTGTACCGCATGTCGATCTCATGCTGGCTGGGCGCCACCTCATGGTGTGAGTACTCCACCCCTATCCCCATCTCCTCGAGAGTGAGTACCGTATCTCTTCTGAGGTCTGAGGCCTCGTCCAGAGGGATCATGTCAAAGTAGCCACCCTCGTCCAGGTTCTCGGTGCCTTTGGAGTCCTTGAAGTAGAAGTACTCCAGCTCAGGGCCAACGTAGTAGGTGTAACCGAGGTCTGCGGCCCGCTTCAGATTCTTCTTCAGGACATACCGGGGATCACCCTCGAAAGGCTGACCGCCCGGCTTCATGATGTCGCAGAACATCCTGGCCACGGCATGGTGCTCCCTCGGCCTCCAGGGGAGCATGCAGAAAGTCTCAGGGTCGGGCAGGGCCATCATATCGCTCTCGTCAATGCGAGCGAATCCCTCGATGGACGAGCCATCGAATCCCATGCCTTCCTCCAGCGCCCCCTCCAGTTCTTCCACGGTGATGGCGAAGCTCTTGAGCATGCCGAGAATGTCAGAGAACCACAACCTGATGAACTTCACGTCATGCTCTTTCGCCACCTGGAGAACGTAGTCCTTCGCTTCCTTTCTAGATTTTGCTGGCATTTCTCCTCCTTATGCTTCCTTTTCTTCCTTCTGTTGTCTGCCCACATCACAGGTTGGGACTGTTCAACCCCCTTGGTCCCCCACTCATGGGGGAACGTGGGGAAGAACCGAGGGACACCCTCGGACTCCCCGCAGCATTCTGCTGCAGCTTCTTGTCAACCCCTGGGCCCCCATTCTTGGGGAAACAGCAGCAAGGTTGAGGGACACCCCCCAACCCCTAGACAAGGGGGATCCGCCCCTCTGCACACCCGCTTTGCTACACTGCATTGTCATCTCTGTCTCCCGTTCGGATGCGAATCGCATGCTCTACGGGCATCACGAATATCTTTCCATCCCCCCTCTCACCTGTCCGGGCCTTGCTCACGATCGCGTTCAGCGTTCTGCTCAGGTCTTCATCCAATACCACCACCTCTATCTTCACTTTGGGCAGGAATTCCACCCTGTACTCTCCGGACCTCCACTGTAACGGTATGCCCTTCTCACGGCCCCGGCCGCTCACTTCCGCAACCGTCATGCCGTATACTCCAATCCCCTCCAGCGCGACTCGCACCGGCTCCAGCTTCTCCTCTCTGATTATGGCTTCCACCTTCTTCATGGCTCATAACCCCCCGTACGCTCTCTCACCGTGCTGGGATATGTCCAGGCCCACCACTTCCTCCTCCTGTTTCACTCGAAGTCCGACTACGGCGTTGACAGCCTTTGCCAAGACCCAGGTGCCGGCGAAGGCCACGACCCACACCACACCCACTGCGGCTGCCTGTTTGGCCAAGAGGATACCACTGCCGTAGATCAGGCCGGCTGCCCCCGCTGAGTTCACGGCAACGCTGGCGAAGACGCCGGTGGCCAGTGCCCCCCAGGTTCCACCCATGCCATGGCAAGCCCAAACGTCCAGGGATTCATCAACCTTCTGCCTCGATCTCCACATCATCACGTAGAAGGATATCGCCGCTGCCACCATCCCTATGGGGATAGCGGCCAGGGGATTGACAAAGCCTGCAGCCGGGGTGATGGCCACCAATCCTACCACAGCTCCGGTGGCTACCCCCAATAGAGACGGCCTTCGATGGATCCAGCCTAGGGACATCCAAGTGATGGCTGCAGTGCACGCAGCAGTATTGGTAGCCACGAAGGCGTTGGCAGCCAATCCACCCGAAGTCAGAGCACTGCCGGCATTGAAACCGAACCAGCCAAACCACAGCAGCGCTGCGCCCAGCGCCACCATGGGAATATTGGCGGGTTCCATGGGATGCTTCTCGGTAAATCCCTTCCGGGGTCCGAGAACCAGCGCCAGGGCCATGGCCGATACCCCAGCCGTTATGTGGACCACCGTGCCACCAGCGAAGTCCAGGGCACCCAGCTTGGCCAGCCATCCCCCACTACCCCATACCCAGTGTGCTACGGGGCAATAAATGAGGGTGAACCACAGAACCGAAAAGATCAGCAGACTGCTGAACTTGATCCGCTCCACCACGGCGCCGGTCAT
>DAIQQD010000197.1:0-4144 GCA_036787015.1 Chloroflexota bacterium | reverse complement strand
TCATGATGGAGCGTTCCCATTTCACCAGTCCGGTGATGGCGCGGAGCAGCGTTGATTTGCCGGCCCCGTTAGGGCCCACCAGGCTCACCAACTCTCCCCGGTCAACGCTCAGGCTCACCTGGCTCAAGAGCATGGCCGTGCCGTAACAGACCTTCAGATTGGCTACTTCGAGAAGCAACTCAGCAAACCCCCTTGCCGATACAGGCCTCGATCACCCTCTCATCCTTCACCACTTGCTCCGGGGGTCCATCGGCGATCAGCTCGCCGAAGTCAAGCACTATCACCCTGTCCACTATCTTCATCAGATCAGATAGCTTGTGTTCGACTATGATCATGGTGGGGCCCTCGCTGTGGAGCCTGCCGAACCGTCCCCCTTTATGCAGTCTCCGTATCGATTTGGCCAGCAGATCGGTTTCTGCGGGGTTGAGTCCGCTGAAGGGCTCGTCCAGCAGAAGCAGCTCGGGATCGGTGGCGATGGCGCGGGCCATTTCCAGACGCCTCAGGTCGCCATGCGAGAGGCAGGAAGCCGGCTCACGGGCGAGGTCGGAGATACCCACGAATTCCAGGGCATCCAGCGCCCTGGCTTCGACTGTCTTCACCCACTCACCCTTCTTCATGGCCCTGGGCGAAAGGCAGGCTACCATCACATTGGCGATGATGGGCAAATGACGGAAGGGTCTGGTGACCTGGAAGGTGCCGGCGATGCCCAGGTTGACGATGTCCCAGGTTCTGGCTCTGGTGATGTCCTTGCCCTTGAACCTGACCTTGCCTGAATCAGGTCTGAGGATTCCGGTTATCAGGCGGAGCAGTGTTGTCTTGCCCGCCCCGTTCGGACCTATCAGGCCCACGATCTGGCCTTTGTCGACTTGGAGGGTGACGCTCTTGACCGCGGTCAGACCTCCAAAATGCTTGGTCAGGCTCTCAACCTCAAGGAAAAATGCGCCAGGACTCACGACTCCTCAAGCTCCTCTCGCAACTCTCTATGTGAGACCTTCCCCACGTCCGTCTTGGGAAGCTCGCCCCTGAACTCCACGATCTTGGGGACCTTGTAGTGAGCCATTCTCTCAGCACAGTACTTGGTTATCTCCTCCTCGGACAACTTCCCTCTGGCTTCGGGCTGGAGAACCACGATGGCCTTGACTACCTGTCCGACTGTGGGATCGGGGACTCCGAGGACTCCGGCCGCTTTGACCTGGGGATGCTGGTGAAGGACCTCTTCCACTTCGCGCGCAAAGACCGAATACCCTTTGTATTTGATCATATCCTTCTTCCGGTCAAAGAAGAAGAAGTAACCTTCGTCGTCCATCCTGACCAGGTCTCCGGTTCTGAGCCATGCCTTGCCATCGATCTCTATCACGGCATCCTGGGTATCCTTCGGTTTCTTCCAGTAGCCTTTCATGACATTGGGGCCCTGGAGCAGCATCTCGCCAATCTCGCCGGCGGGAACGAACTCATTGGTTTCATAGTTCGCCACCGCCGCCGTCACGTTGGGCAAGGGCACGCCGAATGAGCCGATCTTTGACCTTCCCAGCGGGTTGAGGTGGGATACCGCGCTGCACTCAGTCAAGCCGTAGCCCTCCTGTATCTTGGAACCCGTCCTTCTCTCCCATTCCTTGATGGTCGACTCATGAAGAGTATCTGCGCCGCTGGTGATTATCTTGAGGTCTTTCCAGTTGAACCTGCCGGTCTTGTCGTAGTCTTTCAGGAATTGATATGCCGTGGGGACGCTGAAGAACGTGGTGGCCTTGTACTTTTCCATGGACTCCAGGACTTCATCAAGGTCAGGCGTGGTGAAGAGTACAAGGGTGGCACCCATGGCCAGTCCGTTCAACATGACGACCACCTGACCGTAGATGTGGTAGAAGGGCAGCAGCGCCGGGACCACCTCTTTGCCGTCCTCCAGCGTTGGCAGGAAGGCACGGCACTGCATCTGGGAGGCAAGCAGATTGCGGTGAGTCAGCACGGCTCCCTTCGGCATTCCGGTGGTTCCACCAGTGTAGGGAAGCACGGCGATATCCTCCCTGGCATTGATCTCAATTGCCGGGGGGTTCGGCGGGTATTTCTTGAGCAGGTTCTGAAATCGATGGAGCCCGAGGCTTTCAATGGCTTTCGGTGACATCGGCTCCGTCTTCCCATATCGCCCCAGAATGCTCTTGCCAAGCAGTCTCTTTGATGCGGGCAAATACTCCCCGATCTCGGTTATGATGACATTCTTCAGCTTCATCCCCGCCCGCTCAACGTTGTCATAGAGGAAGTCCTGGCAAATGATATTGTCGGCTTCGCTGTCATGAAGCTGGTGTTTGATCTCGATACTGGTGTAGACGGGGCTGATGGGGGTAATGGTAGCGCCGGCCTTGAGGGCGCCGAAATAGGCCACGATGAATTGAGGGCTGTTCAATAGGTAGAGGGCCAGCTTGTCACCTTTGCCGACTCCCAGTGCGTGGAGAGCAGCGGCGAATCTGTCAACGTCTTCCTTCAGCTTTCCGTAGCTGATCTTGTTGCCATAGAATACTACGGCGTCTCTACTTGAGTATCGGGCGGCCACCTCGTCAAATACTTGAGGCAGAGATTTGTCCGGTATCTCAATGGTCTCAGGAACCCCTGCCGGGTAGAATCTGACCCAGGGCTTCTCGTAGTATCTGGTCTTCGCGTCCATGAGTTTCCCCCTTGAAGCGGATTCACTTGGTGAACGATCGTGGGAGAGGTATCCGTGCCAATTCTACACCATTGTTGGTATGCCGAGAAGACCTGCAATTCCGGCAGAGGCGGACGCTTGCGGTGCGTCGGCAGCGCAGCAGGTCAACGATCTACTCATCGGGGCGTGCAGAGGGGCGAAGCCCCTCTGCGTCTTTTGTATCCCCCCAAGAGTGGGGGCTAGGGGGTTGAAATAGAGGGCATAGCCCCCACTCTCCCTACTTCTGCCCGTACTTCTCGTAGAAAACGATCTCTGATATCTCTTTCCGGGGTATGACGCGTGGCTGTTCGTTGGGGTAGCCCAGGGGTGTCATCTCGACGAACACGATGCCGGGTGGAAGCCCCAGGGTCTCCGCGGCCTTCTTGGCGTCGACCAGGCCGACGTGAACGGTGCCCAGTCCAAGAGAGTGCGCCGCCAGCACCAGGTTCTGCATGGCTATGCCGACGTCGAACATGAACCAGTCGCCCTTGTCGGTCATGACTTCTCCGCGCTTGAAACCGGCCCTGCCGGTCTCAGCGCAGGCCGCGATGACTATGGGGGCCTCCGTGATGGCCGCAGTGGCGGGGTTGCCTGGATTGAGGGCGCTGGCCAGCCGGGCCTTGGTCGCGGGATCCCGCACCACCACGAACTTCCAGCACTGGGTGTTGGCCCATGATGGGGCCAACCGGGCGGCCTCCAGCACGGCCTGCAAATCCTCCGGCTTCACCGGATCGGGCTTGTAGTGGCGGACACTCCTTCTTTCCTTGATGGCCTGCATGACATCCATGGTGATTCTCCTTCCGTAGTGTACCGAGTGTCATTCCCGCGGAGGCAGATGTAGGGTGGGTTAAGCGAAGCGAACCCACCAACACTATCTCGTTTTCAACCCCCTGTCCCCATCCCGTGATGTCATTCCCGCGGAGGCGGGAATCCAGGTGTAGGGCGGACGGAGCGGAGCGAAATCCGCTGTCGTTCTGCATCCTTCTATTCTCCGGTGGCTATGGTGACCAAGCTGCCGTCGGCTCGGCGCAGCGTGATGCTGCCGTCGGGGTTGATCGATTGAGCCAGTCCCTCTTCCACCGACCGGCCTGACTTGATGCGCACGGTCTTGCCCAGTGTCTCCACGTGAGGCAGCCAACGATTGTACACGTCTTCGTTTCGCTTGACCGCCTGATAGAGCGTGTCCATTTCCTCCAGCAATGTGCGCAGGACATCGTCTCGGTCGAAATCTCTTCCGGCTTTGGCCGACAGGCTGGTAGCAATGGACGATATCTCGGGATATGAGGAAACGTCGAGGTTGACGTTCAATCCCACGCCGAGGATGGCGGCCTGCAATGCCTCTCCTTGCAGGACACTCTCCATCAATATACCAGCGACCTTGCTTCCATCGACAAGAACGTCATTGGGCCACTTAATAGTCGATTTGATCCCTGCCAACCTCTCGATCGCGTGCACGATGGAGAGCGAGCC
>DAIQQD010000196.1:0-4165 GCA_036787015.1 Chloroflexota bacterium | reverse complement strand
TTGCGGCTCTTTGTCCCCACTCGGTCGGGTGCCGGTGAGGTTGTGAGACAGCCTCAGGGGCCTGCCCCTACGGGGGAGTCGGGGATGTCCCTCTCAACTCCAACAGCCCCCTGGGATTTCCCATCGGCAAGAGCTGGGCTGAGGGCGATTAGGAAGAAGAGGTGCAGGAGAAACTCCTGCCGGGGGAACTGGGGGTGTCCCCCAGATTCTCTCTCTTTTCCCCCAAGACTGGGGGACCAAGGAGGTTGATCCCTCTCTATGCCAAAAGACAGATTCCAGGAAATAGCGTGTCACGGACAAGCACATCTTGGAAAAGCTGAGAAATCACAAGGATATGCTTCCTTGCTGTTGCCTGTACAAACTGTTTGACTTCTGTAATGTTGCCTTGCTAGACTAGCGCCGAAACCAGGACTGCACAAGCAGTGTGTCACACTGCAATTGGGCGGCGCCGTTTAGTGCGCTGTCCCGAAAGGGGGGTTAAGTTGCATACCAAGGTGCGACCAAAGTTGAAGACCAAGGCACTGGAGCAATTCCAGGAAGCGACCAAGACGCTTGTCAATCCCTCACTGAAGAAATGGAAGGACAACGGGGGAAAGGTCATCGGCTGCTACTGTTCCTACATACCCGAGGAGATGATCACCGCCGCCGGCTTCGTCCCGTTTCGCATGCGCGGCACGGGGAGCACCGGCACAGACATGGCGGATACGTGCGTCAGCAGCATCAATTGCAGCTTCTCCCGTCACTCCCTGGATCTGGGACTGCGGGGTGAGTACAGCTTCCTGGACGGCGTGGTCTGGGTCAACAGTTGCGATCACGTCCGCCGCATCTACGACCACTGGAAGCGGAAGATAGACACTCCCTACCTGCGCCTTATCAGCCTCCCCAAGAAGGTGGAGGAACCGCAGGTGGAGTGGTTCCGGGGCGAAATAGCCACGTTCAGGGACTCCCTCAAAGACCACTTCGGAATATTCATTTCCGATGACCGCCTGTGGAAGGCCATCAAGGTTCACAACGAAACACGGCGGCTGCAGAGGCAGCTCTATGAGCTGCGAAAGAAGAAGGCCCCACCCATCACCGGCGCAGAAGTGCTGGCAGTCATGGTGGCCGGCACGGCCATGCCCCGTGAGGAATACAACAAGCTCCTGAAAGAACTGGTGGATGAGCTGAGCCACTCCTCAGAGGGCCATGACGATCACCGCGCCAGGCTGATGCTCATCGGGGGCATTCTGGACGATCCGGCCTATATCGAGGTCATCGAAGGTCAGGGTGGGCTGGTGGTCACCGACTCCCTGTGCTTCGGCACCAGGATCATGTGGAAGGACGTGGATGAGAAGGCCAGCGACCCGGTCACGGCTCTGGCCCGATTCTACATAGCCGACCGCCCCTCCTGCGCCAGGATGTTCGGAGACCAGCCCAGAAGGGCAGCCTTCATCAAGGACATGATCCACGACTTCAAGGTGGACGGAGTGGTGGCCGAGCGCCTGGTCATGTGTGACTGCTGGACGGGCGAGCAGTTCATGACCGGCGAGGATCTGAAGGAAGCCGGCGTTCCCTACATCCGACTGGACAGAGACTACATCAACGTCGGCGCCGGGCAGTTGAGAACGCGAATCCAGGCGTTCCTGGAAATGATGGGGAGGTAGACAATGGTAACCAAGTACGTATATCAGCCGGAGACCTTCAACCGTTACAGACAGGAACGCGACTATTTCAACTTCCTTTCGGGCATTCTGGCTACCATGCCCGACTCCATGAGCCAGCTCAGCAAGGAGATCACCGACATCACCGTGGAACGGTACGACCAGATAGTGCGCTGCGCTGAGGAGGGCAAACCCTTTGTCGCCGGCTACTTCTGCGCCGCCCCGGAGATCTACGAGGCCATGAACCTTCCGTGGTACATGATCATGGCCACCCCGTTTCTGGCTGCCTCGGCCCCCTACCTGATGGAGGACGTCGATGCCGCCGAAGCCATGGGACTGGGAACCGACTGGTGCACGGCGTGCCGTCTCTCCCTGTACTACATTGAAGCCGGGCTGACGCCGAAGCCGTGGGCGCTGATAGGGTTGATTCATCCCTGCGATGCCGGGAATATGCTGCACCAGGCCGTGAAACGGAACAAAAAATGGCGCGACGTCCCCATTTTTGCCAGCGACCCTCCTTATTTCGAAGATTTGCGCGGCATAGACTACTACGCCGGAGAGCTGCGGCGAATGGTGTCCTTCCTGCAGGAGCACACCGGCTTGAAGCTGGACCTCGACAGGCTGAGAGAGGTCTGCAAAGAGACCAACAAACAGTACGAGATACTATCAGAATACACGCAGTTGAGACGGGCGCACCCCTGTCCCCACGGGTGGGGCGTTGGCGGGCCGCAGGCCTTTGCCGCCACCCAGGTCTTCCAGACTGGAAAGCCCCGGGGAACGCGGTGGCTGCAGCAACTGTATAAGGACGCCGAAGACCGCGTCAAGGCCGGGACCGGCCCGATACCCAAGGAGAAGATCCGGTATTTCTGGTTCGATCTGCTGCCCTTTGGCTGGGTCTTTGAGTTGATGCCCTGGCTGGAGTCGGAGTGGGGCGCTGTCATGGTGATGGAGATGTTTGGCCTCCAGCCCTACACGCCCATCGACCTCAGGAACGAAGAGACCATTTTCAGGGGGCTGGCCAAGAGGAACCTCTATGACTCACCGATGGTCCGGCAGGCGCGCGGCCCGGCCGACTACTTTGCCACCGACATCGCGCGGGTGGTCAAGGATTATGACATCGACCTCGTCATCTGGCCGGGGCATATGGGCCACAAAGACGGCTCTGCCAGCACCGGCATCATGAAAGAGATCTGCAACGAACTCAAGGTTCCCTACATTCACATAGGCCTTGACCTGTTTGACCGCAGATACACCACACCGGACGAGTGCAAGGACAAGCTGAGCAAGTTCTTCACCGCCATGGGATTGGGATAGGAGAGCGTTTCGGAGAAAAGTGCAGGAGACCTCCTGCCAAGTGTTTGGGGATGTGTCCCCCAGCATCGAACCTTCAAATGCCATACTCGAAACTCGAAGAGGGTGCAGGGACTCGTCCCTGCCGGGAGTCCGAGGGTGTCCCTTGGCCCCATTTGTTGTTCTCCCCCAAGAGTGGGGGGCAGGGGGTTGAAGACCCAGAGGTGCGACCAAGGGTAGAAGACAGAGTTGCAGCAGGATGCTGCCAGGGGTTTGGGGGTGTCCCCCAATTCCCTTTGTCCCCCAAGAGCGGGGGGCAGGGGGTTGAAGTAGATGCACAAGGAGACAAGGAGCAACCATGATCGTTGGAGGCTGTGACATCGGTTCAGCGACCGGCAAGTCGGTCATCATGAAGGACGGGGAAATTCTGGCCTACGCCATTATCCCTTCCACCATTAAGCCCGAAGAGACAGCACGGAAGTCCATGGAGGAAGCTCTGCAGAAAGCGGGGCTGACATCCGCTGACAGTCTGGACTACATCGTGGGTACCGGCTATGGCAGGCTGAAGGTAGGCTTTGCCAACGAGAATGTCTCGGAAATCACCTGTCATGCCCGTGGTGCCCAACGGCTTCTGCCTACGACCAGAACCGTGGTCGACATCGGCGGCCAGGACTCCAAGGTCATATCGGTAAGCGAGAAGGGCAAGGTCATCGAGTTTGCCATGAACGACAAGTGCGCCGCCGGGACAGGCCGGTTCTTTGAGGCCATGGCCCGGACCCTCCACATAACCCTTCGAGAACTGTCGACCGTCGGCCTCGGGTCGGTGAAGCCCGTCAGTCTCGCCAGCCAGTGCAGCGTCTTCGCCGAGTCCGAGGTCATAACCATGATCAACGAGGGCGCGGAATTGCCCGATATCGTCGCCGGCATCAACAATGCCGTAGCCGGGAGACTGTCGGCCATGGTGGGAAGGGTCGGCCTGGTCGAGGATGTGGTACTAACCGGCGGTTGCGCCAAGAACGACGGCCTAGCCAAGGCGCTGGAGCAGCGCCTGAAGGTAAAGATCAAGCGACTGCCCATGGACCCCCAAGCCGCTGGAGCGATAGGGGCAGCCGTCATCGCCACAGAGAAGGTAGCCCAGCAGACCCAGGCCAGTTCGGTGTCGAAATAGACCCCCAGCCAAGTTGACGAAGCTGACCCGTCAAGGCAAACGGTCCGGTAAGAGGCGCAGTATGCCT
>DAIQQD010000195.1:0-4201 GCA_036787015.1 Chloroflexota bacterium | reverse complement strand
GTCCGGCGGCAGGCCTCCGCCCATGTACTTCTTGTACAGCGAGATGTAGTGGTTCAGCTTCACCGCCCGGCCCTGCGGTGTGTCGTTCTTCCGGATGCAGAGCTTGGCGATGGTGATCATGGCCTTCTCTTTGGTTTCTGTAACATAGGCCAGGTGTTCCGGCGACGGCTCCCCGGTGTCCACCATGTCGCCCTTGCGGCCGTCCCTGACCGTCCAGTCGCCCTCTTCCTTCTGTGAAAGAAAAAGCCGGCGGTACTTAGAGGAATGCGGCCCCAGGACCACGGGAATCCCCAGCCGGTTGCAGCCGGTGGCAATGCTGACGGCTTTTTGTGAATAAGCGCCCCACGCCACCCCGACGGCCCCCACGCGGTTCAGGATGTAGTCCGCGATGACTTCGTAGTTGCCCCGCAATGGCAGCGTGGCGAAGATGTTGGCAATCTTGATGGCCGCGCCAGTGATGTGAGCGTTGGAAACACAGGAACCTACGTTCACTACCCCGCCGGCCTCGAAGCTGGCCGGGTACTTCTCGTAGATGGTCCTGCCCTCTGCGTCCTTCTTCATGCCCACGGCCATGGCCGCGCAACCGCTGAGCACCACGATGTACTTTCTCTTGGCGAACTCCTCAGCCATCTCGGCCAGGTCGTTCATGTCAGGGTAGTTGGAGCAGCCGACAAAGGCCACCACGCCGGGAATCGTCCCCAGCACTATCGGGGCGCCGACGTTGCGGATCTCCGTGTCCATGATCGGCCCGCGCCCGGTTCTGATCTTGTAGGCCTCGGTCCGGGCGGCCGTCTGCATTATCTGGAACACGGGCACCCCGTAGGTGCACTCCTCCTGGCACTTGCCGCAGCCGAGGCACTTGTCGAAGAGCTCCTTCATGGGGTCCAGGTTTCCTTTGGCCACCTGGCTGACGGCCACGCTGATGTCCAGCATGTTCGGGCAGACCCGCTCGCACATGTCGCACTGCACGCACTTCTTGGCTAGCTCCTGGGCTTCCGCGTCGCTGATCAAGTTACTTCTTCTCTGCGGCGCGAGCTTCACCGCCACTCTCACCGCGACTTCGCCGGCTTTCTGCGGGTCCAGGATCAGGAACTGCTTCCCGTTCTCGACCATCTCCCGTACAGTTTCCTCGACATCCTTGTCAGTGGCATCCTCCAACCCATAGCAGGCCTTGTCCGAGGTGGCGATGAATCCGGAGCCCACCTTTCTAGCCTCGTCCAGCAGGTCAGTCCTGATGCACTGTTCGTCGGTCACCACCACGTCGGCAATCCCTGTCCTGATGTAGAAGAGCTGGCGCGAAAGCGGGCCGATGACCCTGACGTGGTCGTCATATCTGCTCGTCTCGTGAGCGGTGCAGCACAGCCCGCCAACTTCAACCTTGTCCCGGAGATCGTTCTGCCTCAGGTAGTCGATGATGGTGGTCGAAGTGACCGGGTTGTGGCCCACGACTATGATCGTCGGTTTGTCCCCGTCCAGAACAGCGCAGCCCAGGTCCACCAGTGGGGTCTCGGCTACGGAGGTGGGGAACTTGAAGCCGATGATCTGGGCGATGTCGGCGGCTTCCATGGCCACATGGTCCAGCATGCTGGCGTGCATAGCCTTGGACTCGAAGTCCAGGTTGCTGCCTTCCTGGCCGGTATGAAGCGACGAGATGAGGTGTATCAGTTGGCCCTCCACGTACTCCACGGCCGTTCTCAGGTCCTTCAGCGTCTCCGGCTTCAGCCCCAGCACTAGTCGGATGTTGGGGGCCTCCACGGCCACGTTGCCGCCGAGGTCGATCTTGAGGTCCTCACCGTGGTGCTCAATGAGATGGTCGATGACATGCCGGGCGTGGGCACCGTGGGCTGACAGACCCATGCACGCGGCCAGCAGCACAATCCGTCCCTGCTGGCCGGCGATGTCGATCCCGCACCCGCCCCGCCGCCCCGCGGTCAGGTCGCACTTGCCGTAGGTGCAGAAACAGCAGACATCGCAGAACGGTGCGTACAACGGCGGATATGTCTTCATCAGCCGCATGTCCCAGTTGCGCAGGTCGGGAATGTCCGGCATCGGCGTTTGCCCCACCGGCTCCCAGGGATCGCCGGCGCGAATGGTCTCTTCGATCTGCTGCCGCTTCCGGGTCTTCTTCGGTTTCTTCTCTTCTGAATCAGCCATGAATCACTTCAGTCCGAACAGGTTCTTGACATATCGCAGCGTCTCCGGGTGCCGCAGAACGGCGATGTTCGCTCCCGCCAGGAGCAGGGAGACGGCGGTCATGCCTTCCCAGAGTACGCCCTGGTTCCTGTTCTCCTTGGCTTCCTTGGTCTTCCAGCATTCGCCCGCCAGGTTGGCGATGATGGGCATCTGGGTCATGCCGTCCTTGAAGATCACGCCGGTCTGCTTGATGCGCTCCATGATGCTGAAGCTGTATTCCATGCCATAGCCCAGCGCTGAGCTGACGGGGTCGATGACCACCCGGTCCGGTGGGAAGGACTTGCAGATCTTGATATTGAGTTCCTTCATCAGGTTGATATCCAGGGACGTCTGCGCTATCAGGCAGTGTCCGTGTTCCAGGACAGGCTTGGCGATGGCCTCGTAGTTCTCCTTGACCGCCGGCCCCAGCAGGAGGTTCTGGCCACGGCAGATCTCAGCCACCTTGGCCAGCACGGCAGTGTTCTTATTCTCGTCGTCCGGGCCGTACACGATGAGCGGCACCGGTATGGCTTCGGCCACGGCCTTGACCAGTTGAGCGGCGGCCTCCGGCGGCGTGTCTCCGGCTGCCGGGTCGGTGCTCACCAGTTGCAGGCATACCGCATCAGCACCGTGGTTGACGCACTTCTGGGCCCATTTGACGGGATCAGAGATGACATCCTGGAATGGCTCCAGCGCCCACCGCGCCCAGTCTTTGGGGGGCATGTCCCGGACCTCCAGGGCGAGGCGGGGCGGGTTCGGAATCGCCCCCTGGTCGAAGAAGTGGAATGGAAGGGCGGTTTCGCCCCCTATCTTGATGGTCTTGGCCCCCGTCCCGAGGGTGATCTCTCTGACGGTTCCGGTGTACGCCTCAACCGGCGCTCTGTACTGCATTCCGTCTACCTCTGATCTCAGTCTTCCAGCCAGGAATGCGAGTACAACTTCTCGCCCATGAGGACCCTAGCCGTCTTCACGTAGTCGCGGGCATCTGCCGGGAGTGACGCCATGTCGATGCTTTCGCCGTCCATAACCTGGTAGACCAGTTTGACGATCTCGGGCATCTCGCCTCTGTTGAGCGCCATCAGTTGCCGGTCCAGCGCGTCCGCGATCACGGAGTACTGGCCGCAACGGCCCAGCATTATCATGTAGGTGCGGTTCAGCAGTCCCCTGAGATGTGGGGGCGTGCCGTTTGACAGGTTGGAAAGCCCCAGGGTCGATTTGATGCCGGGCAGGATGTCCGGGAGTATCTTGATGAACTCCATGACCTCCTTGGCCTGGCTCTGATCGGCGCTCACCGGGAGCAAAATGGGGTCGACCCAGATGTCATCGTTGGGGATGCCGAGCCGGTTGACCTGGGCCACCGTTTCCATGATGCTTTCCGACCGCGCAGCCACGTCCATCGGGCATCCCTTGTCTGTGAGCACCGATACGACCAATTCCGCGCTGTACTTCTTGGCCAGCGGCAGCATATGCTCCTGACTGTCAGCCTTCCCGGATATGGAATTGAGCAGCGGTCTCCTCTTGCACATCTTGAGCCCCACGTCCATGGCCACCGGACTCAGGGTATCGATGGAGAGAGGCAGATCGACGTTGGCCTGAACCGTCTTCACCAGCCATTCCGTCATGGGTATGGGGTCCTTTCTGGCCGGGCCGAGATTCAGGTCGACGTAGTGGACGCCGGCCTGGGACTGCGCCATCGCCAGCGCCTGGATGGCCTGGGCATCTCGGCTGTCGATGGCCCTTGAGACGGCTTTCGAGATGATATGGATGTTCTCACCGATGATTATCATTGCCCATCACTCCGAACAAGTTTTTTCGTCTCCCAATGCGCTAGAGATTCTACCAGAAGTCAGCCTCCACTGCTCCGCAGGCCTGGGGCCAAAGCCGAATACCCATTGTCGGGGCTGAGGGATTCAAACACAATGGTGTCAGCCGGATTCGGCGGGTGGGTTGTTCTCCCTCTCTAATATCGGCATTATAGCATCACGCATGTCTTAGAACAAAGCGTTTGTGACGGAGCAGTCTCAGCGCC
>DAIQQD010000194.1:0-4202 GCA_036787015.1 Chloroflexota bacterium | reverse complement strand
GCGCCGCCGGGATACGTGGGCTACGACGAGGGCGGCCAGCTCACCGAGGCTGTGCGCCGCAGACCATATTCAGTCATACTTTTCGACGAGATCGAGAAGGCGCATACGGACGTTTTCAACACCCTGCTGCAGATACTGGAAGACGGCCGGCTGACCGACGGCCACGGGCGCACGGTTGATTTCAAGAACACCGTGGTCATCATGACCAGCAACCTGGGCAGCCAGTGGTTCACTGAGCTGGGCCCGGACCACGAGAACGAGATACGGCAGCACGTCATGGATGGGCTTCGGGCGCAGTTCCGGCCGGAGTTCCTGAACCGCGTCGACGAAGTGATTATCTTCCATTCGCTTAGCCGCGACCAGATCATGCAGATCGTCGATATCCAGATGCGAAGCCTGCGGCGGAGGCTGGAGGAACGGCACATGACCGTGGATCTGACCGAGGCCGCTAAGGAACTCCTGGTGAACGAAGGGTTCGACCCGAACTACGGCGCCAGGCCTTTGAAGCGCACTATTCAGCGCCGAATACTGGACCCGCTAGCCTTCAAGGTGTTGGATGGCACGTTCAAGGATGGCGACCGTGTCACCGTCGACGCCAGGGATGACGGGATCGTCTTCGAGAAAGCCAGCGAGGCCCAGGAGAAGCGCGCCAAGAAGGCAACGAAGTCTGCTCCCGGCCAGCGAGGTCAGCAATAGTGTCCCGTTGGTTGTCATTGCGAGGAGCCCGCCTCGGGCGGGCGACGAAGCAATCCCGGGGTGGCGGGAGGCAAGCGGAGCTACGTGAGATTGCCGCGCCTTCTCGTGGCAGAACGTGGAGAATGGCTCGCAACGACAGGTAACAAGAGATTGGCAGATTCTGGAGGAAGAAGATGGATGTTGTAGTGTACTCTACCCCTACTTGACCGTACTGCGTGCATGCGAAAGAGTTTCTTTCGCAGAAGGGTGTCCCATACGTTGAGAAGGATGTCTCGAAGGACAGGGCGGCAGCGCAGGAAATGATCCAGAAGACCAACCAGATGGGCGTGCCCGTGATCACCGTGGGCGACCAGTTTGTGATCGGGTTCGACCGGCGCCGGATCGAGGAGCTTCTGGCGGGGCAGGGCAGCGGTGCGCAGACTGCGCAGAAGGTCTCTTTCGGCCTGCAGATCGCCGATGCCAGCAAGATCACGCAGAAGTCCGGGGCTCTGCCCGTCTTCGGGGCCTTCGTGGGCAGTGTCAAGCCCGGGTCACCGGCAGAGAAAGCCGGCCTGCAGCAGGGCGATGTCATCACGGAGATCAACCTGCGTCCCATCAGCAATGCCGACGATCTGGCCAAGGCGCTGTCGGGATTGTCCCGCGGGAACCGGGTGATCATAGCCTTCCTACGCGGCCAACAGAAACTCCAAACCGAGACCGTGGTCTGAATCCAGAATCGCGCTCGCACGATTCTCAAGGGCAGCGATATGGTATCATTCGGCCAGCGTCGGGCCACGCTAGAAGGAGGCATCGTATGGCTTTTGACCAACCCAGCGAACAGAGGTTTCGTCAGCTACGCATCTGGAACATCGTTGTCGGGCTGATCCTCGCAATACAGGCGGCCATGATTGCGGTGCTCACCAACGATTTCTCTCTCCCGGTGATAGGCACGTTTATGGAGGGTCCGCCCGGCACATCACCCGGTATGCAAGAGCTTTTCAGCATCCCCACCGGTTGGGGCGTCTTTGCGTTCATGGCAATTTCCGCCGGCGCCCTCTTGACAATCGCATCGCCTCCCGTCTTTCCCTGGTACAAACGCAACCTGCTCCAGAACCGCAACTACGGGCGCTGGATCGAGTACTTCTTCAGCTCCTCGATCATGATCGTGCTGATCGCCCAGATCTGCGGCATCAGCGACATCGCCGCCCTGCTGGCCATATTCGGCATCAACGCCTGCATGATCCTCTTCGGGTTGCTGATGGAGAAGTATGAGGAACCGGGCAAGGCGAACTGGCTGTCGTTCTGGTTTGGCTGCTTTGCGGGCATCATCCCCTGGATAGCGATCGTGATCTACGTCTGGGCGCCGGGCATTGACGCATCGCCGCCCGGGTTCGTCTATGGCATCATTGCCTCGCTGTTCGTCTTCTTCAACTGCTTCGCGGTCAACATGGTGCTGCAGTACAAGAAGGTGGGTCCCTGGCGGGACTACCTTTTCGGCGAGAAGGTCTACATCATCCTCAGTCTCACGGCTAAGGCACTGCTCGCGTGGCAGGTATTCTCTGCGGTGCTGGCCTCAGCAGACTAGAGGTAGCGCAGAAGTCGCCGCCGGACAGGGTTTGTAGAGGCAAACCCCCTGTTCCATCGTAGGGGCTTGATTCATCAAGCCCTCGCGGGTCGCTGCCCAAAGGGCAACAGAAGACGACGAAGCGCCCCCTAGGACTTCTCCAGCAATCGCTTCACCCTGGTCTTGATCTCGTCGCGGATCCGCCTGATCTCCTCCAGGGACTTGCCCTTGGGGTCCTCGAGCTGCCAGTCTTCAGTCTCAACGAAACTGGCGGGGCACACCCCTTCCGCTCCGCACCCCATGGTGACCACCCGGTCCGCCTGCTCCAGCATCTCCATAGTCAGGGCCTTGGGCCTGGCCGCGCTGATGTCAATCCCCACCTCGCGCATGACCTCGATCGTCCGGGGATCAACAGCGCCGGCCGGCTTGGTACCCGCTGAGATGGCCCGGGCCTTGCTGCCGGCAGCCTGGTTGAAGAACGCCTCCGCCATCTGGCTGCGGCCGGAATTGCCAACGCAGACGAAAAGCACGGTCTTCATCTAACGCCTCTAGTACTTCGAGACGCAGATCTCTGACATCTTCCCTGTGACCAGATATACGACTCGCTCACAGATATTGGTCACCCTGTCAGCGCTGCGCTCCAGGTTGTGCCCCACCCATATCAGCCGCGTGGCCCTGGTGATGGTCTTCGGATCCTCCGCCATGAACGTCAGCAACTCCCGGAACACCTGGTCGTACAGGTTGTCGACCTCGTCGTCATCGCCACATATACTCCTGGCGGCGTCCGCATCGCGGTTGCAGAAGGCATCGAGACTCCGCCGGAGCATGTCCACCGTCTTCTGATTCATGCGAGGCAGATCGATCAGGGGCTTCAGTGGCGGCTCTTTTCCGATCATGACGGCTATCTTGGCATTGCCTTCAGCGTGATCAGCAATCCTCTCCAGATCGACAATGATGTTCAAGACCGCGATGATGACCCTCAGGTCGCTGGCCATCGGCTGCTGGGTGGCGATCAGCTCGACGCACTTCTCTTCGATGTCGAACCGCTTCTGATTGATCTTGACATCATCCTCAATAACCTGGTGCGCCATCTCCAGGTTCCTGTTCTTCAGGGACTCCATGGAGCGTTCCAGGGCCTTCTCCACCATGCTGCCCATAACCAGAAGGTCATCCTGAAGCTCATGCAGATGCCGGCCGAAACTCTCTCTTGGCGATGGCATTCCTCTCCCCTCCTCTAGCCAAAGCGGCCAGTGATGTAGTCGTCTGTTCTCTTGTCCTGCGGGCGGCTGAACAACTCGGCGGTCTTGTCATACTCCACAAGATCACCCAGCAGGAGGAATCCGGTCCAGTCTGAGACGCGGGCGGCCTGCTGCATATTGTGGGTCACGATGACTATGGTGTAGCGTGCCTTCAGCTCGTTCATCAACTCCTCAATCCTCAGGGTAGATTGAGGGTCGAGGGCTGAGCACGGCTCATCCATAAGCAGAACCTCCGGTTCCGTTGCCAGAGCCCGGGCGATGCACAGCCTCTGCTGCTGGCCACCGGATAGCGCCAAGCCGGACTTATTGAGCACGTCTTTCACCTCGTCCCACAGCGCTGCCGAACGCAGGCTCTTCTCGACAACCTCGTCCATCGATAACTTGCCGTCCAGGCCCAGGACACGGGGGCCAAAGGCCACATTCTCAAAAATGGTCTTGGGGAAGGGGTTGGGCTGCTGAAAGACCATGCCCACCCTCTTCCTCAGATCCACCACATCCACACCGGGGGCGTAGATGTTCTGGCCATCCAGCATGATTTCACCTTCGGCCCGCGCCCCAGGGATGATGTCGTTCATCCGGTTCAACGCGCGCAGGAAGGTCGATTTGCCGCAGCCTGACGGCCCGATCAGGGCTGTAATCTGGTGCTCCTTCACTCTGAGGTTGACATCTTTCAAGGCCTGCCGCTTCCCGTAGTAGAAGCTGAA
>DAIQQD010000193.1:0-4203 GCA_036787015.1 Chloroflexota bacterium | reverse complement strand
GCCTGGTTGGTGTTGGGGCCGCCTTCCCGGTACATGCGGATGACTTCACCTATCTGCGGCTCCAGGTCCTCGCCATAGGTGTACTGTTCATTCTCTGCTTTGAAGGACGTCATCAAGTAGGGCAGGTACGACTCTACATACTCCATCGTCGTGGGCGGCGGCACACCCTGGGGCACATCCGGCACCAGAGGCCGGATGCCCGGTTCGCGTATCTGAACCACCGCCAGGTCGAGTTCTCTGCGACGCTGGCCTTGGAAGCTACCTCGGTCTATCTTGTACTCACAGCCGCGGCTCAAAACAGCGCGCAGGCACAGGAACCAGGCCTCGGCCAGGGACAGCGCTTCTATGGAAGTAACACGCATGCGGTCTTCATTCATGGTGTCGCACTAGGAACCCGTTGACCCAAATCCCCCACCCCCCCGGCTCGTCCCCTTCACGTCATCCACCACATTGACCTCGACTTCCACCAGTGGCAGCACCATCAGTTGTGCTATGCGGTCTCCCCGGATGACCTGGTAAGGCTTCGAACCGAAGTTCTTCAGTTCCACTTTGACGATCCCCCGATAGTCGCTGTCAATCCACCCTGCTCCTGTCTCCAAGTTGGCTTTGACTGACAGTCCGGATCTCGATGCCACTCGCCCAACCGTGCCCGCAGGCAACTCTACCACCAGGCCGGTGGACACCAGGGCCCTGCCGACTTCCGCCCGACCATCCGGCTCACAGTGCGTCGGCGGCACCTCAACGCTCTCGGCTGAATAGAGGTCAAAGCCGGCGCTGCCCACCGTCATCTTGGTGGGGGCCTTCGCCCCCGGCTCAACCAGCTTGACTCGAAGCGAATGCATGTTACTCTGCCTGGGAGGTTGTGCTCCGCGGTCCAACCCGAGATGCGTCGTCGTCAGATGTCGCCCCGCGGGTCGGTGAGTAGATTATATTGATCTCAAGAGACCGCTTCAAGCTGTCCGTTGCGATGCAGTTCCGTAAAGCCCGTGTTCCAGGATGTAGCGCTCCACAGCCCGGGGCACCAGCCGCTGGATAGACCGGCCCTCAGCCACCCGGCGCCGGATGTCAGTGGCCCGAATGTCCACCTGCGGAACCTGCACGAAGGTGACCCGCTGCGAGACTCCGGGAACCGCCAACTCCAAGGCCTCCTTCTTGGGAAGTTGGCACCCCGGCCGGGCATAGGCCACCAGTTGACACAGCCGTATCAGCCGCTGCGGTTCTCTCCACTTGGCGATATCCGTCAATGCATCGCTGCCCAGCAGGAAGAAGAGGTCTGAACCCCTCCCCAGCTGTCTCCGCAGTGTGTCCATGGTATCCACAGCATACGACGGCCCGGTCCTGTCAGCTTCTATGGTACAAAGCTCAAACGCCTTGTGCCGGGCCACCGCCAGCCGCACCATTTCCACCCGGTCTTTGACGGGCGACACCGGCATGCCCGCCTTCATCCAGGGTTGGCCGGCGGGTACGAATATGACCTTGTCCAGCTTGAGAGCGGTACGAATGGCCCGGGCCGCAGCCAGATGGCCCAGGTGGATGGGGTCAAAGGTGCCTCCGAATACACCGGCTCTCATGGCTTTCCCAGCTTCGGACTGAAATAGATGTCGTCCGGATAGACCAGCAACCCGCCATTGCTGTCGAGGTCCACTCCCGCGGCCATGTAAGACCTCCAGGCCACTTCAGCGCAGTGGAGATTGCTTTCATTTATCTTGAAAGGCAGGGTGGCGGTGGCAGCGTAGTCGAAGGGTTGGCCGACCTGAGCCAGTGCGTACTCCACCGCGATACGGACAATCTCATCGCGGTCAGGAATGTCCTTCAACCTCCTCACGGAAACCTCCGCCGGCAGATCCCTCCGCAGAAACGCTGCAAGCTGCGTTTGGCTGATCCCGCCGTTGTAGGTGGCTTCCACCACACATGGATACGGATCCTCTACATACACCGCAATGTGATCCCAGTAGCCCCCCTGACTCCAGCTGTTGTAGATGTCGACAAACAAGATGTCCCCTGGCTCCAGAAGACCCTCGTCGATCTCGTTGACTGCTGCCGGCACAGGAAGGGTGCTCCCTCTCACTACTACGACAGACAAGACTACCAGCACGAGCACCAAGCACATGCTGAATTGCCGTAACCTACACCACTCTGCACTGGTCATCTGCTGAAAGAACCCTCCTGCGCACTTCGGGACGCTAAGACAACTGCACCAGTTTGTGCGCACATTTAATACAACACAACAGCAGTCTCAATAATATCATGGTGAGTTGCTATCATATTAGTGATAGTAGGGGGTTGGCTGGCTACTTTGAGAAGGTGGCCAGTATCTCGTCGATGTTCCTTTGCAGGCTGGGGTTTGTGGGGATCATCCCGGCGATCTTCTGGTGGCCACGGAGGACAGTGGAATGATCGCGGCCGCCAAGCAGACGCCCGAGGTCCTGAAGCCCACAGTTCGTCTTCTCTCGAACCAGGTAGATGGCAATGTGGCGGGCCAGTGCCACCTTGTGGTCCCGCTGGCGGCCCTTCAGGGCATCTAGGCTAACCTGAAAGTGCTCTGCTACGGCGTTCAGTATGGAGATCGGGGTAATGGCATGCGGTTCGCCGGACGTGGACAGGCCGTGGAGCGCTTGTTGAGCCAACTGGAGGGTGGGGCTCTGGCGCATCAGCCTGGCATAGGCCATGACGAGATTGAGGGAGCTCTCGAGTTCCCTCACGTTTCGCTGGCACCGCTGGGCAATGTAGTCAAACACGGCATTGTCGATGGATACCTGGAGTTGTTCGGCTCTGGCCCGCAGGATGGCCAGCCGGGTGCTCAAATCCGGGGCCTCGACTTCGGTAATCAGCCCGCAACCAAGCCGGGACCAGAGGCCAGTCTCAACAGAAGTCAATGACGCCGGGGTACGGTCGCTGGTTACCACAAGCTGGCAGTTCCCATTGTGCAGTTCGTTGAACGTGTGGAAGAGGGTCTCCTGCGTCTGCGGCTTCCCGATCATGAACTGGACGTCTTCCAAGACCAGTAGGTCGGTGTTGCGGAACTTGGCGCGAAACTCCTCGGTGCGCCGCTCCTTGAGGGAGTTCACGAACTCATTGGTGAACTGCTCGCTGCTGGCACAGACCACTCTAATGCCATTCTCCGATGCGTCGTTGGCTATGGCGTGAGCGAGGTGGGTCTTTCCCACTCCGGGCAGGCCGTGAATGAATAGCGGGTTGTGTTCGCGCCCCGGTCCCTCGGCGGCAGCCATGGCTGCCGCGAAGGCCAGACGATTCGAGGCTCCGACAACAAAGGTGTCAAAGGTGTGCCGCGGATTGATCATGGGCAGGAGCCGCGACGCAGCGGAATCCCGCAACAGGGGACTGGTCTCCCGGCCAAGGCAAACCTGGAACTGGACCTCGACCTCCTCCCCCGTGATGCTGATTAGCACCTTGGTCACCAGTGACCGGAGGCGCTTCTCCAGCCACTCCTTGGCGAAGGCGCTGGGAGTCCCCACCACAAAATGACCGCCCTGCTGGCTGAGGCCAATGGTGTCTTTGAGCCAGGTATCGAAGTTGGCTTTGCTTATCTGAACCTGAAGAGCGCCTTTGGCGGCGTCCCAGGTTTCTTTGGCTGTCCTCATCCTCGCCCTTTTCGCGATCTAGAAAGCGCTTTGCCGTGGTTCTATGGTCACAAGAGTGCACCAAACCGGACAGGAAGAGACATGGAGACAATAGACCCGGTAGTGGATTACCTTCAACAACTGACCTGGATTGCGATGGCCATCTCCCTATCTGATCGTCAAGGTTCTGGCCTTGTGTCTTGTTGGCTCTCTAGGATTGCCTTGGCGAAGCTCACCGTCCTGTCCCCCCCAATGAGCTTCTTACGGAGTTTACCACTAGCCCACATGTGGCCGTCAAGGGGTTTTCGTTATGTTCTTTCGTTTAGGCGACATAACACGCGACAATCCTGGAAACCCGCGCGGCCTGAGCGCTCCTTGTCTTTCGACTGGGTAGTGTGCTATAACACCCTTTCGAGCGGTGCACGGACCCGGGAACTGAAGAGGGTTTCTGGGGCGCGTGGGAGAAGGACACCCTCCGAAGGAGTGATGGCGCGCCTAGAGGGATTCGAACCCACGACCCCCGGTTCCGAAGACCGATGCTCTAATCCGCTGAGCTATAGGCGCTGGGGTGGACGGAGGGATTCGAACCCTCGATCTCCAGGGCCACAACCTGGCGCCTTAA
>DAIQQD010000030.1:1206-14687 GCA_036787015.1 Chloroflexota bacterium | reverse complement strand
ACATACCGGCCGCCCGGCTTCAGCACCCGCCCCATCTCGCTCAGGATTTCCACGGGGTGGGCCCATTCGTGCAGCGAACCGTTGCTGAAGACGCCGTCGAAGTAGTCATTGTCGAAGGGCATTTTCCGGGCATCGCCCTTCACGCAGTTCACCCTATCCGTCAGACCGTACTCGGTGGCATTCTTTCGGGCCAGAGCGATCATGTCTTCGCTGATGTCCAGGCCTTTCAGCGTCGTCCCATCAGTCTTCTTCAGCCACTCCAGTCCCAGATAGCCAGGCCCCGGGCCCACTTCGAGAGCCAACCCTGAAGATATCCCCTCCTTGATAATCAGGCCTGTTTCCATCCAGCCTTTGTCTCTCAGATGCCGCAGCATCTGATCATAGGCCTGGGTTTCGAATTCACCCGTAATCCCCTGGTCAGTCTCAACGATCCTGGGCTTGACCATGCTACTCCCTCCTCACAGGCAGTCGAAACACCATCGCCTGCAAGTTGTTCGGTCCCTAGACTGCGACCACGCTGCCGCAGTTGTTGAAGAAGAAGCCGGGGCCGAACTCCTGAGCTAGGCGCACCGCCGCCGGCATGCCGGTGCAATGCGATACCCCCAGTCTCTGAACTCCGAATTCTCTCAATGTGGCAATCGTCATCTCCATCTGCAATTGTGAGGCACGAATAAGGTGTGTGCCGCCAATGACGCAGTATATGGTCTCCACCCCGGTGACATTCCGTGCGTGGTGCAATGTGTTGATGATCCCTCGGTGGGCGCAGCCCAGAATAACCAGCAACCCCAGCGCTGTCTTGATGAAGAGAGCTTGGTCGTCCCGCAGCGGGTCAGGAATCACCTCTCCGTTTTCCCGAACGCATAGCCCGGGGTCGATGGTCTCAAAGTCGGTGATCATGGGTATCTCACCGCTGGTGGCCACATTCTCGGAGATCCACACTGGTTCGCTGGTCAGTTGGAAGTCGGCTCCCAGGCTCTCCAACTCTACTCTCTGAAAGGGGATGCCGATGTAGCGGGGTGGGTCATTCTGGCTGTACTGTATGAACTTGGCGGTGAAGACATCGGGATGTCCGATCACCTTGACCCGCTTCCTGATCTTGGGCAGGACATCCCGCAGGCCGCCGGTGTGGTCGTAGTGGCCGTGACTCAGGACTATGGCATCGATTCCCTCCCAGTCTATGCCCAACAGGTCCCCGTTTCGGGCAGCCGAGATGCCGCTTCCACTGTCCAACAGTATCTTCTTACCATCTCTCTCCACCAGCACGCTCAGCCCCCACTCCCCCAACATCCCCCGGGGCACGGCAAAGGCGGAATTCTCACTCAGCGTTGTAGCACGTGCTTCCATGTGTCGCTCCTTCCTGCTACGGCTTCTCCATCGGCCTGCGCCGAAGGGTCTCCTTGACATTCATGGGGGCTACCTGTTGCCTGTGCGCCTCGTATACCGTTCTGACCCTCCTCATTCCCCTGAACTCGTTTCGTATGGCGGCAATGTCCTCCGGCGGCAGAGGATCAACACTGCATTCGCGCAGCGGTGTGTTGATCTGTACCTCGTCTGGCGAGATTTCTGAAGCCAGGTTCGCCATGCGCGCTGCACAGCCCCGGTTCTCCTTGATGAACATCATCTGGAGAGCCAGCTTGCCCCTGTATTGGCTCCTGAAGAGCTGGATGCCCTCCAGTATCTCGTCCAACGAATATGGGGTCAGTGGCCTGTTGACCAGGCGGAAGAAGTCTTCACTCGGAGCATCGAGCTTCGCCAGGACGAGGTCAGCCTGGGCTAGCTCTTTACGGACTTCCGCAAGGGGCATGAGGGAAGAATTGGTGAACACTGCGACGGGCAGTTTCAAGGTCGATCTCACCAGTTCAATGGCTTGAGCCAGGTTGCTGGCCAGAGTAGGTTCTCCCACGCCTGAGAAGGCCACGTAGTCGGCTTCCACAAGCCCTATTCGCTCTAGCTCGGAAGCCAGTCTCACCAGTGGCACGAACTCCCTCCGCTCAATCAGCGGGTGCTTCGTCCTCCCCAGTTGGCAATACAGGCAATCAAAGGAGCAAGTCTTGCCTGAGGTGGACAGAAGGTCTATGCCCAGCGACCTGCCCAGGCGCCACGAGGCTACCGGGCCATACACAATACCGTCTATGGCATGCTGGTCCTTCGTCAGCACTTTTTGTAGGCCCTCTTCCACGGCTCGTTTCGATAGGCCAGGTAATCCTTCACCGCCTCCTTGAGGGTGTTGGCCGCCAGAAGGGCGCAGTGAACACTTTCGTCCGGCAGTCCTCCCAGCGCATCCAGCACATCCTGCTGGGCGATGCGAAACACTTCAGCGACTCGCTTCCCCTTGGCGAGTTCGGTGGCCATGCTCCCCGCAGCTATGGTGGTGCCGCAGCCATCGGTCCAGAACGCGGCCTGTTCAATGACGCCGTCTTGCACTCTGAGCCAGATCTCCATGGTATCGCCACACGGTCCGGTGATGGAGGCCTGGCCGTCAGCGTTCGAAATGAGCCCCACATTCCTGGGGTTCCTTATATGGTCGATGGCCGTTTGAGAGTAGACGGTTTCTATCTGGTCCTTGGCGTCCCGGCTTCTTGCCGTGTGGCTGTTGGTCATTTCCCCTTCGCGCCCGGCTGGAGGGGCTTTGGCTCCCTTCTTCCCCTCTCCGATGCTGCTTTGACAAACGCTTTGCCCAGATCAGCGATCAGGGGTGAGTTGTACTGCTCCAGATCACCGTCGTCGCAGAGCTTGGCCAGCTCGGGGTCGATGGGTATCTGGGCCAGCAATGGTGCTGCTGCTGCCTTGGCCATGTCTTCCGCCCTGCTCTTGCCGAAAACCTCCAATCGTTTCCCGCTGTCCGGCAACACCAGGTAGCTCATGTTCTCCACCACGCCGATGATCGGTATGCTCATTTGCTGGCACATCTGAACGGCCTTGCGCACCACCATGGCGGCCAGTTCCTGCGGGCTGAAGACGATGACCACACCCGAGACGGGCAGGGACTGCAGGACAGTCAGGGGCGCATCGGCCGTGCCCGGCGGCAGGTCCACGATAAGGTAGTCGAGCTTGCCCCAGAGGACTTCCTCCCAGAACTGGGTGATGGCCTTCCCGATCAGGGGGCCGCGCCAGATGACGGCATCATCCTCATTAGGCAGGAAGAGGTTGATGGACATTATTTCGATGCCGGTCTTGGTGGACACCGGCATGATGCCGCTGTCACTGCCTGTCGGGCGCACCGTCATGCCAAACATCTTGGGGATGCTGGGCCCCGTTATGTCGCCGTCCAGAATACCGGCGTCCAGGTCTTGCCGGGCGAGAGAAAGCGCCAGGAGGCTGCTGACCAGTGACTTCCCCACCCCTCCCTTACCGCTCATCACGGCGACGACATGCTTGACCTCGTTCACTTCCGATGGCTTGGCTTCGACGAACTCCGTCTCCACCTCATTCACGTCAGGTAGCTCCTTTATGGTTTCCTCCACCTTGCTCTTGACCCAGTCCAGGGCACCATCATAGAGCGCTGTTGAGGCTAGACTCACCTTGACCTTGTGGTCTGACATCACTACCCCTCTGACAAGGTTCATCTTGGTCAGACTGCGCATCGCCCCGGGTACGAGAATTCCATCGAGGCTTTCCCTCACTTGCTGTTCAGTTGCCATTGTTCTCACTCCTGTCTAACCGTCTTGGGCAATTATGCGGCTTGTCTTTCTCCGTCACTGCCTGATTGACCGTCTCCTCCAAGTTCAGCGTACTTGCAGCCCAAATGGACATGGACTGCCCCGTCGATTTCCGCTCATCGGGCATCAGTTCACACTCAGTGATCACACGCGTTGTCACCTGTGGCCAGTTTGCCGCTGAGGTGACTCAAAACAGCCTTCTCCGGGTCGGTTTCCATGGCACCGATGATGACTCCGATCCGATTCTGCTGGAAAAGGTCCTGAGCTCGAGACCCCATGCCGCCGGCAATCACAAAGGTGACGCCTTGCTGCGCCAGCCATTGGGGGAGAAGGCCGGGCTGATGCTCAGGCGATGGGACAAGCTGTTTCTTGATCACCTTCCTGCTCTTCTCGTCAACGTCGATAAGGGCAAACTGCTCACAATGGCCGAAATGCGGCGAAAGGATACCACCGGTTACTGGTACGGCATACTTCATAACAACCTCCGTTTAATCATCTATCTTCAGTTCGTATCTTGGTCTGCCATCTTCAAAAGATATGCTGACAGTCACCTTCTTGCCATCAGCGAGCAACCTCTCCGATTCATCGCGGAGCCTCTTCAAGTCAGGTGACTGGAGAAAGGTCACCAGGGCTTCGTAGGTCCGCTTCATGTCCTGGTTCTCAGTCTCCCCGCCCAGGAGTGCCCTGAGACAATCAGTGTACTCCTGATCAGCCAGGCACTTCAGACACTTGCCCGGTATCTCCTTCGTCGAGTACCGTGGCGTCAGCTCGATATCGCCCACGCTATCACCTTCTGTGGCATCCGTGGTCTGTGTGGCAGGGCGGAGACTCGCAACGCTCTGCCCGCCCGCAGCAGGTGTCACCATGTGACTTCGTGCCCATCCTCACCGTGTATGATGCCGAGAACTGCCTCTCCAGGTTGGGGCTGCCGCAACTTGGACACGCATTGACTCGACTGTGTTCGCTTCTAAGAAACGCCTCTGACACAACGCCGCACTCACGGCACTTGAAGTCATAGATCGGCACTTCCTACCTCCTTTCCGCAACTACTCTTGACTGAGTGATTCGCTGTATCGATCTGTCCATTGGCGAAACCGAACCTCGGATTCTTCCAAAGGGTGCTTTCTAGTCGCATTTTTCTTCCTCCCTGATGGCCTTGTTGATTTCGTCCGCCCACAGACAGTCAGTAACGTCCACGTGGACTGATTTCACGCCCTCTATCTCCCGCAGGCTGTGCCGGATCTCCTGTGCCAGATCCAGTGCCAGCGGACAGACAAAGGAAGATGGGCGGAATTCCACTTTCACCTCGCCATCCTCGGTAGCGCTCAGATTCTGGACGAGGTCCATTTCCACTACGTCTATACCGGTCTCGGGATCGATCACCATTTTGAGCCGCTGTTTCACCCGGTCCTCCATACTCATACCTGTCCCTCCAGCCTCTTCAGAACGCTCTCCCACAGCGCTTCTATCCGCCCGGCCACGCCATTGTGAGAGTACTCCACCACGGTCAACCCCCTGATCATGGCCTCGGTAACTGAGGTGTCAAACGGAATCTGAGCCGGCACCTCAATCCCTTGGGCCTGGCACTGTTCCGCAATCCGGCGGCTGTTCTCCTCATTCACATCGCACTTGTTTATGCAGACCATGGCGGGAACATCGAAGTGTTGACACAGTCCGATGATCCGTTCCAGGTCGTGTATTCCGGATAGAGTGGGCTCGGTGACCAGCAGCGCCAGGTTGACTCCGGAGAGTGATGAAATAACCGGGCAGCCGAGGCCAGGGGGGCCGTCGATAATGATGTGTGACAGGTTCTCTCTCTTGGCGAGAATCCGAGCGTAGTTGCGCACCACGGTCACCAGCTTTCCCGAGTTCTCCTCAGCTATCCCCAGTTGTGCATGCACCAGCGGGCCATGGCGTGTGTCAGAGACAAACCAGTGCCCAGCCATTCTCTCCTTCATGGTGATGCAATGCTCCGGGCAGACGTGTACGCAGAATCCGCAACCTTCGCAGGCCAGAGGGCTCACCACGAAATCCTTCACCGCATTGAAACGGCAGACCGTCTCGCACATGCCGCACTGAGTGCAGAGCTTCTCATCTATCAAAGCAGTCTGGCCGCTCCAGAACTCCCTCTTCTCTTTGACTGAAGGGTTGAGCAGCAGATGAAGGTCGGCGGCGTCCACATCGCAGTCGGCCAGGACTTTGCTGGAGGCCAGCGCCGCGAAACAGCCGACGATGCTGGTCTTTCCTGTCCCGCCTTTCCCGCTGAGAACCACCACCTCTTTCATGAGGCTTTCTCCTTGACTTTCGTGTGCTTCTCCCTGATTAGGTCGAACAGATCAAGAAAACGCTGGCGCCACTCCGGCATGCCTTCGACGAGGGCCTGCCCTCTCGAGTAGAGGCTGGCAATCCGGGCATCCAGTGGAATCGTGAGGAGAATGGGGATGTTCTCCCTCGAACAGTACTCCTCCACCTTCCCGTCGCCTACTCCGGCACGGTTGATGACTATTCCGCACGGTATGGACATCTTCCTGATCATCTCCACCGCCAGGACAAGGTCATTCAATCCAAACGGCGTGGGCTCTGTCACCAGAAGGCAGAAGTCACTGCCCCGTACGGCTTCCACCACGGGGCAGGACGTTCCAGGAGACACATCGATGATGGCCACCTTCTTGGCGTCAATATGCTGTTTCACCTTCCGGATCACCGGCGGGGCCATGGCTTCACCGATGGATAGCCTGCCATGCACAAAGTCCAGTCCGTCTGCTCGACCCAACTCGACCACACCTATCTCCTTTCCCTGCTCCGATAGGGCATGATCGGGGCACAGGTAGCTGCAGGCCCCACATCCGTGGCAAAGCTGGGGGAAAACCAACACCTTGTTTTTCAAGACGGCGATGGCCTTGTAGACACAGACTTCGGCACAGCGGCGGCAGTGTGTGCACTTCTCCTCATCCACTACAGGAACGGGGATGCAGACTGCTTCACTCTGCGTTATCTTGGGCTTGAGGAAGATGTGCGCGTTTGGTTCCTCGACATCGCAGTCAAGCAGTTGCACCCTGAGTCTGTCTTTCAGAGACAGAGCCAAGTTAGTGGCCACCAAAGTCTTCCCGGTGCCGCCTTTGCCGCTGGCAACCGATATGATCATCCTATTCTCTAACCGTAGCTACGCCGCAATAAGGGCAATTGATACTCGAGCCTCGTTCTCTCAGCCCGATATACCTCTTTGGGCCATGCTCGTGAACTAGGAGTTTAGGCAGTCAAGTTGTCAGTTCACGTTAGTGGCTCTTATGATGCTCGTCATGGACATGCATGCAATGGGGGCATATTTTGCAGTCACACTCTTTGCACCCCATATGATTGTGATAATGGCCGCACGCCGGGCACTTCATTACAGTCTCGCATGTCTCCAAATCGTCGTGTTTCATAAGAGACCCCTCCCTCTACTCTCTGATCATGGCCTTGCCGCACTTGGGGCATTTGATGCTCGAGCACGGCGATCCCGTTTGATGCGGGGCCTTGGCCCCACAACTGGGACAGACACAGTTCCCGCTAGGCCCAGCACCGGCCCTGGTTCCTCCCATTCGACCGCGACCTCCTCCCCCACCACGACCTCCTCCTCTGCCCGTTCCGGGGCCACTCCCGCCGCGAGGCCCAGTTCCATCTTTCGCTGGCATGACAACACCTCCTGTATATTACTCGTGGTTGCTCGGTACCCGCTACCTGTTTCGCAGTAGCTCCTGCCGGCTAAATTCCCGCGCCCTTCTGGAGACCGTGATGCGCCTCCACGGAGGGCTTTGAAGACGCCAGGAATCGCCCGGCCTTGTATCCGTCAATGGCTTCCTGCACCGTGCCGGTGACGTCTGTAACCACCTGGATGCCGGCTGCGGAAAGCACTTGATAGGCATTGGGGCCACAGTTGCCGGTCAGCACAGCCCGGACCCCTTTGTCGACCATCATTTGAGCTGTGGCGATGCCGGCCCCGCCGCCAGCCGCGGCGTTGGAGTTGTCCACGGCCTCGTGCTGCAACGTCTCCGGGTCGAAGATGATGAAGTGCTTACTCCTGCCAAAGCGGGGATCGACCTGAGCCGCAAGGTCAGTTCCTGTTGCTGATATGGCTATTCTCATGAATGCCTCCTCCACATTTCATTTGAGGAGCAGTGAAGAGCAAGTTCCTTGACCCACCGCTCCCCATGCTCGTGTCTCTTCTATTTCCCCTCCAGCTCCTGGAGTCGCTTCTGGATCTGTTCCAACTGCTCGCTCATCGCTTGGGCTTGGCTTCGGAGAGACTCCATCTCCTGCTCCGCGGTCATCCCCGGGCTGTAACCGTAAGAAGACACGACTGCAGGCTCGCCATAGGGAGTAGCGGGAATTCTCGATGCACCCCGACCCCTGCGAGACGATCTCACGCCTCGAGTGCCGCAGAAGCCTCTCCCGCCTCCGGTCATGGGTCCCATCCCCCCTGGTCCTGTGCCATCAAATCCTGGCATAACTCACCTCCTACTTCTTGATCTCTTCCAGCCTCTTCTTGACTTGGCTCAGCTCTTCCTCCAGCGCCCTGGCCTCATCCTCCAGCATGGCCATTTCCTGATCCTTCGGCACTGCTCCCCAGGGAGCCCGGTATGGTGCAGCCACAGTCCAATCGTAGTGGCGATCAAGTTCACCATGACAGTGATGCCCCCAGTGCTGGTGCCAGGGATAGTGACAAGCCCAGCTAAGTTGCCCCACTCCAGATGACATCTCAATTCACCTCCTTCCACCCTCAATTCACCTGATGTCGGACATGCATGCCGTCATCCCAACGCGCCATCTGCCTCTTCTTCTCACCTTCCACCTCCTCCCTGGTTGAACATGTAGACCACTATCCGGACCAAAAGACTCGGGCTTATCACCATCCCCCCCGATGTCTTCCCCGACCGCACTTTCCTCTGCCAAATCCACCCGGATGCACGGGCATTGCGTTTGGACTGTGGCAGTGCGGGCACACAGGGGGTCCAGCCGTCTGGACCTCCGGTGATACATCCCACTCATGCCCGGCTTCCGCACATCTGAACCGCTGCATGGCCAGTTCAAAGTTGCCCCCCTCTATCCTTATCGCCTTGCCATTGAGCAAAGCGTCAGCCACCTTCTGCCGAGCAGACGCGAGCACCCGCTGGAACGTGGGGCGTGAGATGCCCATCTTGTCCGCCCCTTCCTCCTGCTCCAGTCCCTCTAGGTCCTTCAGGCGGATGGCTTCGGCCTCATCTACAGAGAGAGTGACTTCCTCGAGCATCCGCATGGGTATCCCGGCTGGCTTGAAGAACGTGGCCTCCGGGACGAACGACACCCGCCGGCACCTTGGGGGTCTACCTCTTACCACCTTGACCTCCCAGTCTCGTCGTGTCCATCTGAATTATGAGCATATGCTCATAATGATGATAGCCCCGCGTCTACGGCGCTGTCAAGTGACCGGAGTCACACAATGCTTCCAGGCGACAGGGTAGAGTCAGTAGTGACGGCTGGTTGGTGGTGATCGATTCAGGATTCAAGACTACTGGCCCGCGCGGAACAAGTTGCATTAAGTCTTCGTGGCTCCTGCCGAGAGATGAATCGACCTCATGCCTACTGATAATGGTATCGATAGTTCGCATCGAGACTCGGTGCATTACACCGGTAATCGAGTGGCGGCAGGCGCAGTCCTACGGCTCCTCGTTTTTGTCAGGGGGCTGCCACTTCGGATTCGTCAGGGACACTGGATCACGCCTTGTGCCCACAAGCAGCCGCCGCAGGTGGGGAAGACATTGCTGAAGCAATCCTCCTCATTGTTGTCAGCCAGATCACAGCCGCCGCAGATTATGCAAGGTGAGAAATCAAAAACCTGAACGCGTTCGCGGAAGGCAACATGCTCCGGCGTATACCAGAGTTCAGCCAGGCTGCGCTCCATTAGGTTGCCAATCGCCCAGCGTCGAGATACACGATCACGCGGTGTGGAGAAGCTCACGTGGCTATGAAGCAGCGGCAAACAGGGACTGAGGTTGCCTTCCCAACTGACCGCGCCAGTCCCGCTCTCGATGAAAGGACACCGGTCAACTGCCGCTCGGGGGCCACCCATGGCCAGAGTGAAGTTCAAGCTGTCCATCGCCCGGCAGAGGGGGTCGCGCGTGATCTCGCTCTCCTCCATTCTGGGCAGACTAAGGCTCGGGTAGCCGTTCCTGGCGAATACGTTGGCATACAGTATCTCCCCGCGCACCTCCTCGGCATACGGTAAGACGTTTGTCACGATGAACCGCCTTGCACCCAGCCTCCGCCCCAGGCTCAGAACGGCAGGCAGGTCTCCAATGTTGCGCCTCATTGCTACAAACACAATGCCCAACTCGGCAACGAACGTGGGAACGAAGCAGCATCCGCTCATGCAACCATCAGTTCTCAGGATCCTGCAGAACTCGGTGATATTCTCGATCACCTGAGGCAACTCTGCTCCCAGACGAATGTCAGCGTAGCTCCCGGGTGTGGCTCCATCGATCGACACCCAGAGCACATCGACCCCGGCCGTCAGCAGTCTCCTCGAGAGGTCAGAGGTGAGAAGGGTCCCATTTGTGATCAGCTCCACGTGTGCGCCAAGCTCCTTGGCCCGAGCCACCATATCAACGATCCTGGGATGGTGGAGCGGCTCCCCCAAGCCGCCGAAGAACACTGCGGGTGGGGGTGAGAAATCCCGCAACCCTTCAATCACGCGGTCAAAGACGATCTCCGACATCTTGCCCAGGGGTTCTTGCCATGTGTTGCGTAGACACGTGCGGCAGTGGAGGTTGCACTCATTGGTGGGTTCTACGTACAGCTTGGCCAGACGTGTCGGGCACACCAGCTTGAGACCGTTGGCATCCTCATCAACAAGGACTCGGGTGCCAGCCTTCACCCCATAATGGGACAGCAGTTCCGGCGAGAGTACCAGTCGCCCATCTCCTTCCAGGTGTGCATAGAGCCGTTCATTGTTTTGTGCCATGTCCAATCTACCTTTGCCCAAGACTACTGACCACTACCACGATGGGTGAGGGCGGCCAATTCAACATCTGTGCCAGGTTCACCTGTACGTTGCTGCTGTCTTCCGTCTGGCCCACCTGGCCTTCCTCCGATTCACGCTATCGGCTGGTGGCTCGCCTACCTCACCATTGTACCAAGCGTCCAGGAGGAAGTTACAAACGTCTGTCGCGTGCCCACACAACCGGCTGATCCGTTGACTTATGATCACACCGCAGTGCGTTTTCTTGTAACTCACCGCGCGACACGAAGGGTGAAGCTGAGAGTCTCGAGAACAGGTCCGCGCTGGGATCGCAGGGAGGCTGGTCTACACGGTGAGTCAGCGATTCCGGCAAAGTTGGATGCGAATTGCCATATACGGTGAGAGTCGGCGTATAATCTGCTCCAACTACAGATTGCCGCAGGATTCGGCGACCAGGAGGTCCAGGGATGACAACTGAGGGCAATGCGCTGGCTGCTTTCTTCGATTATCAAGGGAGGCAGTTCTCCGAGAAGTGTACCAGGTGCGGGCTCTGTCTTGATGTCTGTCCCGTCTTTCCTTCTATGAAGGCTGCCCGACTCGGTTCCAAGGCTGTCATGGAGAGACTCACCGAATTGCTCACCGGCGGCGATCCGTCTGATGAAGTGTATGAATTGGTGTATACCTGTAATAGAGGTTGTGGCTTGTGCGCCAAGGCTTGTCCGGAAGGTTTGGTTCCTGACTATCTCGCCCTCATTCCCGCGGCCGCCAAGCTGGCTGAACGTGGCCTGAAACCGCCCCGCAGTGTCTATCAGCTCGTGCCGGGGCACCGTCACAACTCACCCAATTTCCTCTCTGCCCTTCAGGTCAAGCCTTCTGAAGCGCGCTGGATGAAGAAACCGCCGCCAGACCCCAGGCCTGTTGACGTGGTCGTCTTCACCGGATGCGCGCTTACAGGGACACCGCACGTTCTGATGGAGTCAGCAGCCATTCTGGACAGCATGGGCCTCGATTTCGTTACTCTCGCCGGAGGTGATTTGTGTTGCGGCCTGGCTCCCACGCTGTGGGGTGACTTGCAGGCTGCCCAGAGGATGGGTCAGGAGCTGGTCGACGCCATCGCTGCCTTCAAGCCGAAAAAGGCGGTCTTCCTGTGTGGCGCCTGCTACATAACCTGCCAGGGCATATGGCCCTTGTTCACGTCAGTCCCCTTCCAATCCCAGGAAATAGTGCAGTTTCTACTGGAGAATCTGGGGCGGATCCCGCTGAAGAACAAGGTCAACAAAGTGGTCACGCTGCACGACAGTTGCCAGGTGGCCCGCATCGGAGCTTCCCCCTTGCCTCGGCAACTCTTGCAGGCGATTCCCGGCGTGACACTGGTTGAAATGGCGCACAGCAAGGCCGATTCGCTTTGCTGTGGAGGATACACCAACACCATCCATCCCGAGATAACTGAAGCCATGCGGCGGGCGCCAATGGACGAGGCTCGCGCTACCGGAGCCAGCGTGATGGCCACCATCTGCGGCCGCTGTCAGCAGAGCTTCGCCCCGTTTGAAGCTCAATACCCGTTTGAAGTACAAAGCTTCACGACTCTACTGGCCGAGGCCATCGGTGTGCGATATGAGGATCGGTTCAAGAAGCTGTTTGGAACCGCCAATGTCCCGAAGATTCTGGCGGAATCGTCGGTGAATGCAGCCGCCAATGGACTGACCCCTGAAGAGCTGGGGAAGGTACTGCCTGACTATGTAGCCCGCTTCTGCCCCAGGAATGGCTGAGAGTTGACTCCCTGGGCCATTGTGATACCTCATAGCACAAGGTATGCTATTAGACAGCAACTGCCGGGAGATTGGCCCTCTTGCACGCTGGTTTCTGGAGATAGAGAGAAAGGTGAACCAACAGGCGCTCTCCGATGTGAAAGTCCTCGATCTCACCTGGCATATCGCCGGGCCCTACTGCACCAAGCTCCTCGCCGACTATGGCGCCGATGTTGTCAAGATTGAACGGCCCGACTTGGGGGACCCGTCACGGCGCATGGGGCCCTTTCCTGAAGACCAGCCTGACCCGGAGAAGAGCGGGCTCTTTCTGCACTTGAACACCAACAAGAAGGGCATCACTCTGAATCTCAGGAGCGACACGGGCAAGGCCATCTTCATGCGTCTGCTGCAGGATGTTGACATCCTGGTCGAGGGCTTCGGTCCCAGAGTCATGCCCTCGTTTGGCCTCGATTTCTCTGCTCTACAGGCGGCGAACGAGAGGCTGGTGATGCTGCGCATCTCCAACTTCGGCCAGACTGGTCCCTATCGTGATTTCAAACTCTCGGAGCTTGTCCTGAGCGCCATGGGCACGTCCATGAAGACGTGCGGGCAACCCGACCGCGAGCCCTTGAAGCTGGCGGGGAACCTGTTGCAATATCAGGCAGGATTGATGGCGGCAGTAGCGGGAATGGGCGCGCTGGTGTGTTGCAGGGCAACCGGCGCTGGTCAACAGGTGGACGTATCGCTGATGGAGACGTGCCTGGGCAGCATAGATCGGCGGGCGCCCTCACTGCTGGGACACCAGTACACTGGTGACACCAGCACCAGGATAGGGAGTGGAAGGGGCGGCACCATGTCGGGCTGTCCCGAAGGAGTCTATCCGTGCCAGGACGGCTACTTCGATGTTGTGGGTGGCGCGGCGTGGTGGCCCCGCAACTTCGCCATGCTGGGAAGCCCGGCCAACCTGTCCGATCCCGCGTACGGCACAATGGAAGGACAGATGGACCCGCGCCGGCAGGAAGACATCCTGACCGCGCTGTACACCTGGGCCATGGCCCACACCAAGCAGGAAGTCTGGGAAGCATCGGGAACCGCGCG
>DAIQQD010000030.1:0-1106 GCA_036787015.1 Chloroflexota bacterium | reverse complement strand
GTGGAGTCGACCAAGTTCGCTCCGTATGGCACCAGAGGAGTTGTGGTCAGACCTTCGCCTGCCCTGCTGCAGACACGCGGGCTCATGACTACCGGATATCCGAACCGGCAGGCCGGCGAACGCCCCTGGAACCGCATAGCCCTCTTCAACGTGCATGCACGAAACAAGCTGAGCATGACCGCGGACTACATGCGGCCCAAGGGCTTGGAACTGGTGAAGAGGCTCATCGCCAAGAGCGACATGTTCATCGAGAACAACGCCTTCGGAACGGTTCAACGCCTGGGTCTGGGCTACGAGGATCTGAAGCAGGTGAAGTCGGATATCATCATGATTTCGATGCCGGGCTTCGGCAGCAGCGGGCCGTACCGGAACCGCGTGGCTCTGGGCCGGCACCTGGAGTGTACTGCGGGGCATACCCTGCTCCGTGGCTACCGTGACGCCGATCCGACCTGGACGACCGAAGTCTACCACTGCGACGCTTCGGCAGGGGCTACAGCGGCTTTCGCAGCCCTGGTAGCCCTGCACCACCGGAACCGCACCGGCAAGGGACAGTTCATCGATGTGGCCCAGGTTGAGACCATCATCCCCCAACTGGGTGAGTTCATCATGGACTACACCATGAACGGGAGAACACAGCGGACTCTGGGCAACCGGCACCCATCAGCGGCGCCCTGCGGCGTCTATCCCTGCCGTGGTGAGGATCGCTGGGTGGCCATCACGGTGTTCACGGATGAGGAATGGCACGGCATGTGTCGGGCCATGGGGAATCCGTCCTGGGCAGCTTCCGTGAGGTTTGGCAGCAGCCTGGACCGATGGAACAACCAGGACGAGCTCGACGCTTTCATTGCGGACTGGACTAGAGAACGCGAGGACCATAACGTCATGCATCTGCTGCAAGCGGAAGGAGTAGCCGCCGGCCCTGTCATGGACGAAAGGGACTGCTACAACGACCCTCATTTGCGGGAAAGGGAGTTCTTCGAGCAGGTCAACCATACCGAGTGTGGCACGCACCTTTACCCCGGGGTCGCCTGGAAGCTCTCTGGAACTCCCTGTCACATCCGCAAGCCCCCCTGCCGCCTCGGGGAAGACAATGAATACGTCTACAA
>DAIQQD010000192.1:0-4222 GCA_036787015.1 Chloroflexota bacterium | reverse complement strand
GGCAATTCAGGATCATATAGTCGCCGTTGAGCTTGACCTTGTCGGCCTTGCCATCTAGTACCCCACCTCCCATCATCCCGTTTTTTATCTTCATAGTCTCTCCTGCGAATTTCTGGTCAAGGAAGGCACCGGCGGAGCCCTCCGAACAAAAGGAGGTCAGAGAACGATATCTAAGGGACTACAGCGGGCCGTTCATCTTCGTCGGCTTCTCGGTCACCCAGTATAGCATCGGCCAAAAGAAAGCATCAAAGCCAAGACCCCGTCGCTTCCTTGCGGGCGTTTCCAGTTTGACACCACTGCCCGGTTAGTGTAAATCAGGCATACCCCATTGTGCGTGGGGCTTTCTCCAGAAGTCATCTTGGGAACCAGGGACTACAGAACGGGACGGACACCATACTCAGCAGCGCCGCAAAGTCCTATCCTGCAATCGGTGACTGCTCCGTCACAAACGACAGAGTGGGTTTATGGCTTTGCGGAATCAGGCAAGGCAAAGTTAGAGACTGCTGTTAACTGACGGAAGGAGGTCAGAGTGAGAGATCTAAAGGACTACAGCGGGCCGTTCATACCGGATCTGAAGAGAAGTGATTTCTCCAAAGAGGCGCTGGTGCGGGCCTGGGAGGCGACAAGCCGGTGCTTCGTGATGATTGATGGGCTCTGGTATACCCTCATCAAGGAGAAATACGACGAGGCGACGGCTGGCAAGCTGGACCGCGAGATCTGGGAGAAGATGACCTGGAAAGAGATTCCGGCGATCCAGGAGGCGCTGAATATCCACGGGAATGACGTCGAAGCCATCTTCAAGGTCTATCAGACCATACCGGATTCGGTAGGGGTCCTGGAAATGAAGTTTGAGTTGAAGAACAAGAACCACGGCATATACACCATCACCAACTGCCGGGCATTGAAGCATTTTGAGAAATACGGGAAGAAGGAGTTGCAGGACACGGCGTGCGGCATAGATGTGTGGGCGTTTGCTGATACCGCCAGGCACTTCAACCCCAAGATGAAGTGTACTAATCTGAAGCTGCCCCCTCGAAGGGACCCCAGCGAGCCCGCCTGCAGTTGGGAGTTCAAGATAGAGGATTAGGCCAGGAGGGACTGACGGAGTTCACGGCGCGGAGAGACACATCGAAACTGGCGCCGGATAGCTCTGCTCGGCAAAGGACAGCCTTCCCTGGACGATTGAATAGGAGAGTCCCTGCATCACTCAAAGGCAAGAAGCGGGTCTCTTCAGGAACTGGGGAGTCACTTGTCATGGAAGGGAAGTACCCGCCGGCAAAGGCCACGGGTACTTTCATGGTTCAAGCTGTGCTAAGGCGAACCCGCGAATACCATGAGGAGGAGATGGCGACGTGTCAACAAAGGAGATTGCTGAGGCGATTGAGCAGCTAGAGGGAGCCAAGGCTGAGGAACTCGTCATGAAGGCACTCAACGAAGGGGCCAATCCGTGGGAGATACTCCAGGAAGGCATCGTAAAGGGTATCAAGGCTGTTGGGGATAAGTTTGGCAAGGGAGAATACTTCCTGCTCGAGCTTCAAGAGGGCGCCGAACTGGCGGAGAAACTGCTGCCCTTGGTCAAGCCGAGACTGACTACGGATCAAAGCAAGCCTAAGGGAACCGTCGTGATGGCCACCGTGAAAGGGGACCTGCACGATATCGGCAAGAATCTGGTTATCATGCAGCTATCCCTTAACGGCTACAAGGTGCATGATATGGGAATGGACAATCCTGCGATGAACATCATCAACAAGGCCAAAGAGGTTGAGGCCGACGTGATTGGACTATCCGCGTTGCTGCTGTCTACCATACCGGCTCAGGGAGAGGTGATACAGAACCTGAAGGAACTTGGACTGAGGGACAAGTACATCGTGGTTGTCGGCGGCGGCGCCACCACTCAGAAGTGGGCCACTCAGATTGGTGCCGACGGCTGGGGGGTGGACGCAGTGCAAGCCGTCGCGGTCATAGACCAACTGGTGGAGAAGAAAGGGGCCGGCAAGTGATAAGTGTACTTGAGGCGATGGAGAGGTGCCAGAAGGGCCCTCTCATGGATGTCAAGGAGTTCAACAAGAAACTGCAGGTCAAGCTGCGCGAGGCTTCAGCGAAACTCAACATCAAGCTCAATCTCGATGAGGTCATACCCCCGCCGGATGTAGCCGATGCTGTTTTTGAGGCGGCCATTGACTATGGCGCGGAGGTCGGACTCTACAACAACGATACGAGCCGGGTGCTCCAGTTCAGCCGGGCAGAGCTGATCGAGACGGCTCACACGAGGAAGCCCGAGTTCAACATCGGCGAAGGCAAGGATATGGTGACCATCAGGGCCCGCCACTTCGGCGACAAGAGTCTGCCGGTGAGGATGCCGGGGCCGGCAGGTGTCCCTATCACGGAGGAGTACTACGTTCCTCTTCACCTCTCCTACGCCAAGCTGCCGGAGGTCCAGGGGATTGTTCCTGGCTGCCTGACCACTGCCAGGGGTTTCAAGAACCTTGCGGCCACACCGGCAGAAGTGGTCTTGGCTATGCAAGAGGCTAGACTGTTGCAGGAAGTAGCTCGCTGGGCGGGGAAGCCAGGGATGCCGCTGGGCGAAGTCCCGATGTCCGCCATGAACGACCCCGGGATCATAGCCGCTTACGCTCCCGGTGGATACAGGGCTACCAACTCGTTGATCCCAATCCAGGTCTACCCCGGCCTCAAAATAGGCTGGCATCATCTGAACATCGCGGCATTTGCCCAGGAACAAGGCATTGAGGTTTGGGGCATGGCCTTCGTGGTTATGGGGGCATTTGCCAGGGATCCCATCGAGACCGCAATCAAGACCATCGCCGGTGAGCTCGCTCTCATGAGCTTCACCAACGGCAATCTTCTCTACAGCGCCACCATACCAACGGGGGCCATAAAGAGCTACAAGCCGGTGCTGCCAACAGAGGCTTTGAAGTTCCTGGCAAAGACGCGGAACATGGAAATCTGCCTCGTCTGCACGGCGGGCGCGGTGTTCAAAGCGGCCACCAAGGCGTCACTTATTGAGAACGCCCTGATGGCCTTTGCCCCATCGGTCGCCGGCGCTGCGGTCGTGAGCTTTGGCGAGTCCGGGATGGGTACCATCGTGAATGGCTCCACCGGCATGGAGGGGAAGATAATATGCGAGACGGCCATGGCTGCGGCTGGCGTCGATGATCGCAAGGAGGCCAACCGAATCGTCGGCAACGTGGTGAGTATGCTGATGCAGCAGGCGATGAAAGGGGAGAAAGGCAAGACCTTCCCTGAGTGTTACGACGTGGGGAAGGTGGAACCATTGGACGAATTCAAGCAGCTATATGCCGAAGCCAAGAAGGATTTGCGCCAGGCTGGGATTCCTTTCAAGTACTAGAGTTGGCAGCGGCTCCGTAGCGTGTGGAAAGGAGACCGAAACCCATGCTGATCGTGGGGGAATCGCTCAACGGCACCATCCCCAAGGTGGGGGAGGCCGTCAAATCCAAAGATGTGGAATTCGTCCGGAAGCTGGCAGTGGACCAGGTTGAAGCTGGCGCCCAGATGCTGGATGTCAACGCCGGGGTTGCCGGCGCCAATGAAGTCGAGGACCTAGCCTGGCTCGTGGGTGTTGTCCAGGATACGGTATCGGTACCACTCTTGATCGACAGCGCCGATCCCAAGGCTTTGGAAGCTGCCTTGTACATACACAAGAAGGGCCGTCCGATGGTCAATTCGATCAGTGCCGAGAAGCAGAAGCTGGATACCGTGCTGCCTCTGGTAGCCAGTCATGACTGCAGCGTGATCGCCCTCTGTCTGGGAGACGAAGGGATTCCCCAAACCTCGGAGGCCAGGCTGAAGCTGGCCCGTATCGTACTGGACCGGGCGCAAGCGGCCGGTTTGAAGCTCGAGGATATCTACCTTGACCCTTTGACCCTCGGCATGGGCACCAGCGACCAGGCAGCGAAGATCACTCTGCAGACTCTGCGGCTCATTCGTCAGGACCTGCCGGGTGTCCGCATCATGTGTATTGCCAGCAACGTGAGCTTCGGCATGCCCAACCGCCGGCTGCTCAATCGGACCTTTGCCACCATGGCCATGGCCGCAGCCATGGGCGTGGACGCTGTGATGATAGATGTGCGCGATAAGGCCATGATGGCCAGCCTTATAGCAGCCGAGGCCCTCGCAGGGAAGGACCCCTACTGCAAGGGGTACTTCAGGGCCTTCCGCGCCGGCAAGTTAGGGACGTAGATAC
>DAIQQD010000029.1:0-14785 GCA_036787015.1 Chloroflexota bacterium | reverse complement strand
GGAACGCTCACCAGAAACTTCCAGCACCTTGTGGCTTATGTCAAGTCACAGCCGTCTCTGCGCAACGACAGCCTGGTGCGCCAGAAGATCGGCCAGATCGCCACTGAGATCGAGATAGCCAGGCTGCACAGCTATCGCCTGGCCTCTATGCAGACCAAGAGGATAGTGGCCAACTACGAGGCCGCGGCCTCGAAGCTGTTCACCAGCGAGCTGTCGCAGCGCATGGCCGGCTCAGGGATGGAGATTCTCGGGCTCTCCGGGCAACTTCAGCACGGCAGCAAGGGCGCTCCCATGGATGGGGTGATCGAGCATCTCAGCCGCGAGACGCTGCTTAATACGATCGCCGGCGGCACCTCAGAGGTGATGAGGAATATCATTGCTACCAGGGGCCTGGATCTGCCCCGGGGCTGAGCAAAGACCGCCTCTTCTGTCATTCCCCGAGGATCCGGCTCGGCAGGCCACGCTCCGTCGTGGCCCCGAAACCCAAACCCGAAGATGCAGGGTGGGCTGTGCCCACCAGCTTTCTAGATTCCCGCTTTCGCGGGAATGACAGGCTGCGTAGCCGCTGTTCTCAACCCCCTTGGTCCCCAGTCTTGGGGGATGAAGAAGGAGGAGGATTTGAGGGACACCCTCAAACTCCCGGCAGCGTTCCGCTGCACCGTCTCGATACTGGTCCCTCTTTGCCAAAGAGGGATTCCAGGGAGTTGCGGATGCAGGCCCCCTGTGCCTGCCTTTCCTGTTGGGTTCACTTTGTGACGAACCGCGAGATCACCAGCGCCAAGTCCTCGATGTCCCTCTGGTAGACGAACTCGTTCTTGCCATGGATGCCACAGTCGGCCCGAATGGTGCCCAGCCCGAAGAGCTTGGCCCCCCACTCCAGGGCAACGATGGGCCCGAAGTCGCCCGATCCCATCTCCCCGTACTGCCCCGTGTGGCCGGTCACCTCTTTGAGGATGTCGGCCAGTTCTCTGGTGACCGGGTCATGCAAAGGCGGTACTGTAGCGTTCCTGGTGATGCTGGAGACCTCCCACCGTACCCCTTTGACCGAAGACAGCGTTTCCATCAGCTCCCGCTCGGCCTCGGCTACGTTCTCCTCCGGGATGAGCCTCCTGTCGACGGTGATCACGCACTCATCCGGCACGATGTTGGCCTTCAGGCCGCCGTGGATCATGTTGATGTTGAGGCGCGGTTCCATAACCTTCAGGCCGGTCGCCGGATGAACTGGGACTTTCGATCTCCTCCGGGTGACCTTGTTCTTCAATTCCAGCAGTGCATTGAGCACCGGGGCGGCCCTCTCCACGGCATTCTCTCCCAAGTGCGACATCCCGGAATGCACTGACCTGCCTTTCACCTTGATGTCCATGTGGATGCAGCCCAGGGCGGCTATCTGCACATAGCCAAAGCTGGTGTCGAGGCTGAAGAAGTAGGCCCCTTGGGTCGGCTCCAGGAACTGGCGCAGGTAGCGAATCTGGCTGGCCTGCGTAATCTCTTCATCGGTGGTGACCATGACGGACGTGTCGAATATCCACGGCTTCTCCTTGGCCATTTCCAGTCCCAGGAGCAGAGATGCGATCCCTCCCTTCATGTCGGCCGCGCCACGGCCGTAGATCTTCCCGTCTTCCACTCTCGGCGTGAAAGCGTCCCATCCCTGGGCCGGAACGACGTCGATGTGCGTGTAGAGTAGCAGGCGTGGCTTGCCCTGGTTTCTGCGATGGGCGAGCAGGTTCAATCTGCCGCCCTTTCCGTCCGCATGCTCCGGCGGTATCAGGACCCTCTGCGTCTGGAATCCCAGTTCCCTGAACAGTGGTTCAAGGTAGTCGATAGTCCTCTCGTAGTTGGCGCTGGGGTCCAACTCGGGCGAGATCGACGTGTCTATCGATATGAGGTCCTTCAAAACCTGAACGTAGTCCATGTCTGGCCTCCTTGAGCCGCTCTAGCGGACCGCCGCCCCCACCATCCAGAAAAGGGCACCGAGTAACATCAAGAAGAGCAGAAGCCCGACTGAGATGCAACCCAGAGGGAGTGTCGTGCCTATCCGGTTGTTCAGAGGGATCATGACCACGCCCAGGCCAAAGGCGACGAGCCCACCGTATAGCATTCCGACTCCGGCTCCCAGCTCCAACGCCAGGCTCCACATGGCCCCCGCCCCGCTTCCCACTATCCCCAGGAGAAACGCCCCACACCCGACGGCCACACCACTGAGAGTGGCCCTTCTGAGGCGGAGGATGGACTCGACGCGCTCTTTGCGACTCCGAGGGCGCCGGCTGCGACGAAGCATCTTCTATTATCTCCTAGCGGTCGGGCTCGACGTCTGACCGTACAGCAGCGGCATGAATGACTTCTTTTTGACAAGACCCACCGATCATAGCACACCACGAGATGCTGGGGCGCTGCGCCATCAGCGCCAAAGCAAGGTCCTCCAAGGAGCCAGACTGACAGTAAGTGTAGCCGAAACGGAACCGGCTGACCACTCGCCTGCACCAGTCACGGATTGCCCCCAGCGAGCCGGGTCAGACTCCGCACAGTCGACTGCATCCACTGCTATCGTGAGGGCTGATCGGTCTATTGTGTACCGATGTGTCGCATGCTAGAATGCATCTAGCGAAGGGGAGTTGAAATACGCCATGAGACAGAAGAGCATTACGCCCAAGAACACCATCTTCGTTGTTCTCTGTTTTGAGGGCCCCGATGGCTATTCCACGGCTGGGGGCCTCGGCGTGCGTGTCGACAATCTGGCCGCGGCGCTGGCTCGCAAGGGTTTCACCACCCATATGTTCTTCATCGGCGATCCGGATCGCCCCGGCGACGAGGAGAGGGAGCGCGGCAAGCTGATCCTGCACCGTTGGTGTCAGTGGATCAGCAAGTACCATCCCAATGGCGTTTATGATGGCGAAGAGCACAAGCTTCGCGACTACAATGACTCCATCCCATACTACCTGAAAGACCATATCGTGAAGCCGGCTGTCGCGGAGGATAAGCTGGTGGTTGTCCTGGGAGAGGAGTGGCACACCGCGGAGGTGATGTGTCGAGTCAGCGATGTTCTTTACCAGCATGGACTGAGGGATAGCGCGGTGCTGTTCTGGAATGCGAACAACACTTTCTCATTTCACCGCATCAACTGGGGGAGGTTGAGTTACACTACCACAATTACCACCGTCAGCCGGTACATGAAACATATAATGTGGGAATACGGGGTCAATCCTCTGGTCATTCCCAATGGGATCCCCAGAAGCCTGCTCGGGGACATAGACAGCGCGTTGGCGCAGGAAGTCAGAAAAGCGGTAGGCGCGGAGATCATTCTATGCAAGGTGGCTCGTTGGGATCCTGACAAGCGATGGCACCAGGCGGTACAAGCGACGGCGAAATTGAAGGAGAGGGGCTGCCGGACGACGCTCCTGGCGCGGGGTGGTATGGAGCCGCACCGTGGCGAGGTAATGAATGGCGCGCGCCAAATGGGCCTCACTATTAGAGAAGCCTGGGTTAGGGACAGCTCTCCTGAGTCCTACCTGGCTGCTATTCGTGGTGCCGCTCCTGCCGATATCATCGAGGTCAAATTCCAGTTGCCTACGCCTTTTCTGCAGGTGGTCTACAACGCGGTGGATGGCGTGCTGGCCAACAGCGGCCGCGAGCCGTTTGGACTCGTGGGCCTGGAGGCCATGGCGGCGGGGGGGATCGTCTTTACCGGCTCCACCGGAGAGGACTATGCCATCCCCTTCGTCAATGCCTTTGTGCTGGAGACCGCCGACCCCATGGAGATAGTGGGGCACATGATGTACATTCAGGACTACCCTGAGGAGGGTGGCCGCATGCGCCGCGCCGCTAGAGCCACGGCGCGCTACTACACGTGGGAGACTGCGATACTGAATCTCATCGCCAAGGTGGAGAACCAGGCCAGGATTCAAGGCACGCTGCGTGGAGAACCGGAGCCGACAGAAGAGGAGTTCCATCCGTCCAAGTTGCCTCCGGAACTCCTCCCTACGACACCGAAAGCTGCCAAGAGCCTTCGGGGGGCCAGCTAGATGGCCGAGCACCTGATCATCTATGCTATCGTGCACCAGCCCCGGCGACTGAAACTCCCCGCAGAACCCATACGGAGCGGTGCCCAACCGGCAGAGATAGAGCAGTGCCTCTTCGACGAGGCCATGAACGAGCGCTATTTTCACAAGGTAGCCACCTGGTGCTACCACCCGGCGACGGAGATGTTTCTGCAGTTCGCCAACCAGGGGCTGAAGTTCTCCATAGGCTTTTCTCTGTCAGCATTGCGACAAGCGGAGATGTGGGATGCCAAGCTGTTCTCCCTCTTCCGGAAGCTGGCGGTCCATCCCAACGTAGAACTGGTCAATGTGGAACCCTATCATAGCTTCCTGCCGCTCGTCGATTTGCCTGCTTTCGCCAAGCGAATGGCCTGGTCTCGCGACAATCTGGAAAAGCTGATGGGCAAGAGGCCCGAGGTGACGGACACCACCGAGATGCTGATGTCAGATCCCATCTACCACGCCCTGAACAGCGTCGGTTTCAGCGGTGCTCTCATGGACGGTCGTCCCTGGGTCATGGAATGGCGTGAGCCGACGCATCTATATCATCAAGGCAAGAACCTGATGCTGCTGCCACGCCACTACCAGCTGAGCGATGACGTGGGTTATCGCTTCTCGAACAAAGGGTGGTGGGGGTACCCGCTGATGGCCGATGCCTATTCCCACTGGGTGAGACAGGCCTGGGGCGACTTCGTGCTGCTGGCCTGGGACTACGAGACTTTTGGCGAACACCACTCTAAGGACACCGGGATATTCGACTTCATGAAGAGGCTTCCGGATGAATTCGTCAGGCGGGGAGTGACCACCCTGACACCCAGCGAGGCTATTGCCAGATACAGGGAATCAAGCCATGAACTCCCGCTGCCGGCCTTCCCCAGCACGTGGGCCGGTGAGGGGGGAGTCGAGTTCTTCCTGGGGAATCCTGCCCAGCAGGCGGTGTTCCAGTTGATGCTGGAGGCGTACAACAAGGCTCAACTTTCGAAGGACAAGAAGATCAAAGACTTGGCTCTTTGGTTGCTGCAATCGGACAACCTGCACCTTATCCAGTGGTTCGGCCGCTCGGGGTCGGAGGCCGAGGTCTCCGCCTACTTCACTCCAAAGGAGTGGTGGAATCTGGGACCTTCGGGCATCATCTGGGAGATGCAGCAGGTATACAAGAACTTCATCCGCGCCATGGACCCCTATCTCTAGGCGAACGGCTCCATTAAGGGTTGACGCGATCAGGCAGTCCAACCCGTCAAACAGGGGGAGATCCGGAGCCTGAGAAACCACAAGAGGTGATATGGACATCAAGATCACCTTCGATGAGGAATCCATGCCAAATGGGCGGAGCAGATCAGTTCAGCTTTGACCAGGCTCCCCAAACTGCAGGCACAAGGCCCCTGGCAGCAGGTAGCTGGGAAAGGGCGGGCATGGCGGATCAGAGCCTTGGCTGGAAGATACCGGAACGAATAGGCCGGCTTGAGGAGTTGGCCTACAACCTGTGGTGGAGTTGGCACCCGGAGGCGCGCGAGCTCTTCCGCGATCTCAACTACGTGCTCTGGCGGATCACCGGCCACAACCCAGTCAAGCAACTCCGAGAGACGAGCCCTGAAAGGCTGCAGCAACTCGCCACTGATTCGCAGTTCTTGGTTCTCTACGATTCGGTAGTGGCCAAGTTCGATGCCCAAGCGCCGGCCGAGAAGACGTGGTTCGCCGCGAACTACCCGGACCTGTTGAAGGGTCCGGTGGCTTACTTCTCCATGGAGTTTGCCATCCACACATCATTGCCTATTTACGCGGGCGGCCTCGGAATCCTTGCCGGCGACATGTGCAAGGAAGCGAGCGATATTGGCGTACCCTTTGTAGCGGTGGGTTTCATGTATCCACAAGGATACTTCAGTCAACACATCACGGGAGCCGGAACCCAGGAGGAGCACTACCATCAATTGGACTTCGATGAGGCACCGATCCGACCGGTGTTGTTTGCCGATGGCCGGAGAATGCTGGTGAGCGTGCCTCTTGGTAATGGCGTCGTGTCCGTCGGTGTCTGGAGAGTCAAGGTGGGCCGGGTAGACGTGTATTTGCTCGACACCAATGTATCTGAGAACACGCCGCAGCAGCGCCAACTGTCGGCTCGTCTCTATGTGGCCGACCAGGAAACCCGTCTGCAGCAGGAGATTGTCCTGGGCATGGGGGGTGTCCGTGTGCTGCGGGCATTGGGGATCCAGCCGGCGTTATGGCACGCGAACGAGGGTCATACTGCCTTCTTGACCCTCGAACGGGTCAGGGAGGAAATGGAAACCGGGTTGTCATTCCGCGAGGCCATCGAAAAGGTGAGATCGGTCACCATATTCACCACTCATACCCCGGTGCCGGCAGGCCAGGACGTGTTTCCGGCTGAATTGGCGGAGAGGTATCTCTCTGACTACTGCAGCTCACTGGGTATCGACCGGAAGGAATGTCTTGGGCTCGGCCAGGTGCAAGCCTCGGATGGCCGCTTGTTCAACATGGCGGCGCTCGCCTTGCAGATGTCGGAACAGCACTACGGTGTTAGTCGGGTACACGGTGCTGTGGCACGCAGGATGTGGCAGGCCCTCTGGCCGGACGTGGAGGTTGATGACGTTCCTATCTTCCATATCACTAACGGTATCCATACGCCCAGCTGGGTGGCTTCCGAGATGCGCGAGCTGTACGAGAAGTACCTGGGAGCCGACTGGCTGGAAAGACACGACGATCCCGCGTTGTGGGAGAGGGTCCTTGAGATCCCTGATGTTGAGTTGTGGAATGCTCGACGCGTTCTAAGGCATAAGCTGATCGATGGGGTAGATGAGCTGGCCCAGAAGGCCTGGGCCACCAACGATGTCGAAGCAAACCAGTTGGTGGGCATCGGCGCCTTGTTGCATCCGGAGGTGCTGACGATTGGGTTCGTGCGGCGGTTCGCGGAGTACAAGCGGCCGACGCTGCTGTTCCGGGACATTCAACGGTTGAAACAGATCGTGAGAGACCCCTTCCGGCCTGTCCAGATTGTGTTCGCCGGGAAGTCACACCCCGCGGATTTTGCCTCAAAGGAGCTGGTTAGTCGGGTGTTCAACCTGGCTATGGATCGTGACTTCATGGGACGGATAGCTTTTCTGGAAGACTACGACATGCACATGGCACGCTATCTGGTTCACGGCGTTGACGTCTGGCTGAACACCCCGCGAAGGTTGAATGAGGCCTGCGGAACGAGCGGCATGAAAGCCGTCCTCAACGGTGTCCTGCACTTGAGCGTCAGGGATGGCTGGTGGGATGAAGGCTACGATGGCTCCAACGGCTGGGCCATCGGCGACGCGGTCAGATCGCCTTCCAACGAGGAAGAGGACCAGGCGGATGCGGAGTCTATCTACCGCATTCTGGAGAGGGACGTTGTGCCCCTGTTCTACATGCGGGACCGCCAAGGCGTGTCTCACGGCTGGATGCGCATGGTGAAGGAGTCCATAAAGACCCTGGCTCCCCGGTTCAGCACCCGCCGAATGATGAAAGAGTACATCGAGTGCAGCCTGGGACCGGCGTGCAAAGCACGGCTTGAGTGAGAAGCGCTGCGGGGATGCCCCCGCTGGGGGTTTGGGGGTGTCCCCCGATTCTGTGGTCTGCCCCTGCGGATGAGGGCCCCGGGGTTTAGGGAACGCTGCGAGACGGCCTCTCGGACTTGCCAATGTGAGGAGGACTAATGTCTATCAGAATACTCGGCGTCTGCGGCAGCCCGGTGAAGGGAGGTAACACGGAGGTCTTCCTTTCTGAGGCTTTGAAGACGGCCGAAGGCCTGGGTGACGTCGCCACCGAGTTGGTTCGTCTGATAGAGAAGCGCATTGGTGATTGCCGCCACTGTAACTGGTGCTTGTCCAAACAGGCAGAAGGTGCCTTCTGCTGCATCAAGGACGACATGCTGGAGATGTACCCCAAGATCATCGAGGCCGACGCGCTGCTTGTGGCGACTCCAACATATGCCGGGCGTCTCTCTGGCTACTCAGCCGTGTTCATGGACAGGTTCCGGGCCCTGGTTCTGGGCAAACGCTACCGGGGGGTGCTGCGGAACAAGGTGGGAGCTGCTATGACGGTGTCCTGGAGGCGCAACGCCGGCCCCGAGACTGCCCTGCTCAGTGTCGCCACGGCCTACCTCATGTGGGGTATGGTGCTGGCCAGCCCTGGAGAAGGCGGATGCGAGTTCGGCGCTGTTGGCGTCTCCAGCGATGGCGGAAGCGGCCGGTTTGTTCCTGAAGAGAAGCTGGGTGTGCTGAAGGACAAGCTGGGCATGGATTCGGCACGGGCGCTGGCGAAGCGCACCGTGGAACTGGCTCGGATAGTGAAGTCGGGCCAGGAGGCGCAGGGGTCGTCCGAGCAGTAGCCGCCAGGCTACGCGGGTTTCTCTATGAGCCGTAGCCCGTCCGTGAATGGCAGAAGAGCGTCCGGTATCACCACGCTGCCATCCGCCTGCTGGTAGTTCTCCAGGACCGCAATGAGCACCCTGGGCAGAGCGAGCCCGGAACCGTTGAGGGTGTGCACGAACTGCGGCTTCGCGCCCGGCTCGGGCCTGTACTTCAGGTTGGCCCTTCGAGCCTGGAAATCGGTGCAGTTGCTGCAACTGCTGACCTCCAGCCATTCCTGGCAGCCTGGAGCCCAGACCTCCAGGTCATAGGTCTTGGCCGAGGCGAAGCCCAGGTCGCCGGTGCACAGTTGGAGGACGCGGTAGGCGAAGCCCAGCTTCTGGCAGATGTCTTCCGCGTCTCCCACCAGCTTCTCGAGCTCGTCGAAAGAGGTCTCCGGGGTGGTGTACTTGTACATCTCCACCTTGTCGAACTGGTGGCCCCGCTTGATGCCCCGCGTGTCCTTGCCGGCGGCCATCTTCTCGCGGCGGAAACATGCCGTGTAGGCCACGTAGTTGCGCGGCAGAGAACCGGCTTCGAGGATCTCGTCCCTGTGGATGTTGGTCAGGGGCACCTCGGCTGTGGGTACGAACCAGAAGTCCTCTTCAGCATCGTGATACAGGTTGTCGGCGAACTTGGGCAGATTGGATGAACCTATGAGGCACTCCTGCTTCACCATGTAGGGAGGGTATATTTCCGTATAGCCATGGTCCTTGATGTGGCAATGCAGCATGAAGGCAATCAAGGCCCGCTGCAACTGCGCTCCAGCACCCTTCAGCAGGTAGAACCTGGTGCCGCTCAGCTTGGTTCCCCGGGCGAAATCAATGATGTCCAGCGCCTCGCCCAGGTCCCAGTGGGCTTTGGGCTGGAAGTCGAAGCGGCGGGGCTCTCCCCAGGCCCGAGCCACGACGTTGTCTTCCGGGGGGTTACCGACAGGAACGCTGGCGTCGGGAATATTGGGAATGCGCAGGAGTCTGTCCTGGAGCTTTTCCTCGATAGCGGCGGACTCGGTCTCGATAGCCTTCACCCGGTCGCGAATCTTGCCCAGGTCCTGAGTGAGTCCTGCTTGACTTCCCTCAGAACCATCAGCCTTTGCAGCGCCATATTTCTTGCTTTCCTTCTTGTGGTGGGCCCGCAGCGACTCCGCCTCAGCGATAAGCTTCCGGCGCTGCTCATCGAGAGCGAGGACGTCATCTAGAGAGATGCTATCCTGGCGCTTGGCCAGTGCTTCTCTAACCAGTGCTTGATTCTGCCGGATAAACTGGATGCTCAGCATGTCTCTCTCCTGGCGTCAACTAATCAGGCTGTCTTGAGCTGCGGGAAGAGGATCACCTCGCGTATGGACTGCTGATTGGTGAACAGCATCACCAGGCGGTCGATGCCCACCCCCAGTCCGCCCGTGGGAGGCATACCGTACTCCATCGCCTGGATGAAGTCCTCCTGGTATTGCTCGGCCTCTTCGTCACCGAACTGTTTTCGCCATTCTTCCTGGATGGTGAAGCGGGCGGCTTGTTCCTCAGGGTCATTGAGTTCCGTGAAGGCGTTGGCGAATTCCATGCCCACGGCGAAGGCCTCGAAACGCTCCACGATGGCCTTGTTGTCGCTCTTGGTCTTGGCCAGCGGCGTCGTCTCCACAGGGTAGTCGATGAGGAATGTGGGTTGAATCAGGGTCGGTTCGACGTATGTTGATACCAGCTTGTCGACAAGATACGCGGGGCTCACGGTCTCGTCGAGTTGCATCCCCTTCTCTTGCATGGCACTGCGGAGGCCCTCAGGCCCTGCCTTCAGAGAGGCCTCGAAGTCGATACCGCAGGTCTGGAGGACGGCATCGCGCAAGGTGATGCGCTTCCAGGGTGGTGTGAAATCAAGGATCAAGTCCTCGTAGGCAATCTTCGTTGTTCCCAAAACTTCCTGAGCTGTCTGGGATACCATCTCCTCCAGCATCTTCATCACGTCATTGTAGTCGGCGTACGCTTCATAGGATTCCAGCGTCGTGAATTCAGGGTTGTGTTTGGTCGATATTCCCTCATTGCGGAAGATGCGGCCGATTTCGTATACCTTGTCGAAACCTCCCACGATGAGGCGTTTCAGGTACAGTTCTGTAGCGATGCGCAGGCAGAAGTCCTCATCCAGTGCCTGATGATGGGTGGTGAACGGCCTGGCCCTGGCTCCTCCAGCCATCTGCTGGAGCACCGGCGTCTCCACTTCAATGAACCCGCGTCCGTCCAGGAAGCGGCGAATGGCCGATATGGTGCGGCTGCGTGCCAGGAAGGTGTCTCTGGCTGCCTGGTTGGAGATGAGGTCCAGGTATCGCTGGCGATAGCGCTTCTCCACATCCACCAGTCCATGCCATTTCTCCGGCAGAGGCTCAAGTGACTTAGCCAGCATGGTGAAATCGGACACGTTCACCGTTACTTCGCCTGTATGAGTCTTGAACAGAACCCCTTCCACGCCCACAAAATCGCCGAGGTCGAAATCCTTCACGAGCTCATGTCTCTCCGGGCCTACCTGAGTCTTGTTGAAATACGCCTGGATCTTGCCTGACCCGTCGCGAAGGTCGAGGAAGGTAGCCTTTCCCATGTGCCTGAGCGCGGTTATGCGGCCGGCCACGCTGATCGGCGAAGCCGGGTCGATGCCGCTACCTTCGAAAAGAGATCTGGCTTCTTGGGCAGTATGAGTCCGGTGATAGGTATTGGGATACGGATTGATGCCTCTCTCGCGCAGCTTCCGCACCTTGTCCAGGCGCTGCTGTGTAATGATATCGAGTCTCTTTCCCATAGGCCTTCTCTTCGAAGAGTAGCGAACGTTATTATAGGCGGCCTGAGCGCGATGTGCAAAGGTAAAAGGGAAGGCAGCCGAGTCTCTGTTGGCTCCGGCGGAGAGGCTTCAGAGGGCGTCTTGCGCGGGATGACTGCGGTGGTGCACGATGGTGGATGGGAAGCTGGTGCGGGCTTCTATCCGTCGTAGCCGGGCTCGCGGTCCTTGGCCTTGCCCCTGATCTCGAGTTCCAGAAGCTCGAGCATCGGATACAGCTTATCGTATCCCTTCTCCTCCCATCCCTCGGTGTCTCTGAACTGCTGCATGGCGTGCCGGATCTCCTTGATGGCCGCTCTCAGGGCTCGGATATCACGTCGACGTACCCATCCCTGGATGCGAACGCAGGCCTGTACGTCGTGCACGATGTCTTCTGGCTTTGGCCCCATGTTGGCGCGAATCTGCTGAGGGTAGGACTCGAGGAGTTGAAGTCTCTGTTCGAACAGCCTGATCTGCCATGCAGTGACCAACAGGGCAACGGTGAAGTAGGAGCCGATCACTGCGGTAACAATCGCCGCAAAAACGGGCCACTGAATCATGTAAACCCCTTGGTGGTATCAATGGACATGGCTTGCGAGCAGCGGAGATCGTTCACCAAGCGAGCCGTGACTATCGATCTTCCCATCGCCAGCGGACCTACAGAGCGGGGTACGGCACTACCCACGCCGGCATTGCCACAACATAGCATCATGCAGTCAAGTTGAGACACCCGTTCACCCACCGTTCCAAGCATACCATATGCTGTCAGGGGCGCCGCACTTCCAACCTACGTCTTGGCCCGCAGTCCGGTCCGAGATTCCGCAGTGGCTCAGTGTCCGATGACCTACGCCGGAGGGACCGCGGCAATCTGCGAGGGGGCCCACGCACTAATGAGGACTATCAGGAACACCAGAGATCCCATGATGAAAAGCCCGGCCAGTGCCAGTGTTATCCAGATCATCAGTATCATATTGTTGGAGCCTGGTTCACTCATATGGTTCCTCCCTATGAAGAGTCCGCCCTAGCCTGCCACCAGAACAATCATGATCACCGATACCAGACCATAGATGCCGACAGCTTCAGTGAGTGCGGCCACCAGTATCATGTTGGTCATGATCGCCTGTCTGGATTCCGGGTTGCGTCCCAGGCCCTGCATCGCGGAATAGCCGATGAGACCGAGAGAGAGCGTTGCACCCAGGAAGGCAAGGCCACCTACGACTGCCACGGCCAGCCATCTAACTACTTCGGGATCCATCTGTGTCATCTGGTCCCTCCTTTCTGACCTGAACGTTTGTCCTGGCGGCTGGTCAGTGTTGACCAGCCGCCTGTGTCACAATCGTCTTGCATGGACGAGATCCGCTGAGGTACGAGAGAGCCGGCACCCGGAGGCTGGCAGTGATGTCAGATCGCGGTTTCGGGATACGCGGCTGAGAATGTCCAGACAGATGCGGTCCCGAACTCGATCAGGAACGAGACAGCACGCATTCAAGCTGACAGCACTGAGCCTTTTGCCCATCACCCCCCCCGCCCGACGGCGTCTTGTCGATGCTACGAACTAGAGTGCCATCTGCCAGGACTGTCGCGAACTATAGGATAAGTACGATAGTACCGAGATAGCGTCGGTTACCATATAACATACCTTGACGGGGCTTGTCAAGGATAGGACCGGCACCATTCGAAGAGAGCGCCGTACATACCGGAACATGCGCACTGGTGGCGGACTCGGCCAGTTGACGAAAAATCACAACCAATGCTATGATGCTTCACGAACGGAAGAATCAGGAAAGCACAGTCTAGTTCGGCTTCGACTAGGGCAAGCGAAGGTTGTGGGGGGGCGAGAGTTTCATACACCACGGTAGAAGGATGCTGAACTAAATGCTTAGCCGCGTTCATGGGAGGTGCATTCATGTATGAGAGAATACTGGTCCCGTTGGATGGTTCCGGACGTGCTGAGCACGCTTTGCCCTATGCCGCGTGGCTTGCCAAGCGGCTCAATAGCACCATCACTCTGATGACAGCCTGTCCGGTAAACGATCCGGTGATCCGCCCTCTCACGGTGTACCTGGAGAAGCAGGCAGAGGAATTGCAGAAGACGGGCTTAAACGTGAACTGCTCAACTGTGATCGGAGACATTGCTGAGGAAATCCTGGAAACCTCGGAGAAGAACCGGATCGGACTAATAGCCATGACCTCACGCGGGGCCAGCGGCACCACCCGCTGGTCTCTTGGAGGGGTGGCCCTGAAGGTGGTGCTGCACTCGAATACGCCGATCCTCTTGGTGCGGACCGCCGAGCGCCACGCGGCTCGCCTGGAGGAGGGCGTACGCAGCATCCTGGTTCCCCTTGACGGTTCGCCAGTGGCCGAGAGCATACTTCCCCATATCAAGGACTTGGCGCTCGCAACAGGACTGGAGGTTATCCTTCTGCAAGTCACGGTGCCCATAGGCTATCCTTCGATAGGAAGGGAAGTCGCGGAGGCGGAGAAGCATGAGAAGGATGTCAAGAAGCTCAATGAGGCGCGTGCAGCGGCAACTCAGTTCTATTTGAGTGAACGGGAGAAGGAACTGACAAGCAAGGGAGTCAAGGTCACGAGCGTGTCGCTTACTGGGAAATCCGCCTCGGAAATGATACTGAAGTACATCGAGGACAACCCCATAGGGCTGACGGCCCTGGCCACCCACGGTTTCTCCGGAATCAGCAAGTGGGCCTTTGGCAGCGTTGCCATCGACATACTGGAAGGATCAACAAGACCACTTCTGCTGTTGAGGCCGCCGTTGCCGTCTGGCAAAGGTTAGGCTCGGTCTTACTGCGTTTCCTCAGCCGGCGTGTGGAGTAGTCGCTTGCTCGGAGAAGGCAGGAGCAGATGCTGCATCTCCTCTTGCGAACTGCCAGCCTGCAAAGGTTGAAGCCAGGTACCTAGTCTCCTTCTGACCTTTGTCGGCATCTTCGGCGTAGCGCGAGTCAACCCGTGCACTGCTTGTTGCGTGTAGAACTCATCGGCGGTGTCGCGTCAGGGATCTCGGGGAGGTGCCTCCATACCCGGCATGCACAATTGATCCATGGCTGACAGGGTGACATGTCGCATAGCGTCAGCCATCTCGCTATTGAGTCACCTCCCAAGCAGAGTGCAAACAACCACTCTTCTGACGCGACTCTATGTCAGGCAGCATCACAATATGCGCAGCAGGGGCCACGGCAACCCAAGACGTGGTCGAAGCTAATCTATATTCTCTTCACGATCTTGGCATACTCCTCGCTGGAGAATGCCTTGCAGGTCGTTGTCTTGAAGTCGCCGCGCATGGCCAGAGTGAGGAGTCGCTGCAGAGCCGACTCGTCATTGGGGTACTCCACAATGACTACGAAGTCGTATGATCCCATTAAGGAATAGAACGAGACCAGCTTGCCCCCGGCTTTCTCAATGTCATCCTTCCATTGCTCGGTCGCTTTGCCGATCTCTCTGATTCTCTTCGCACCCTGCTCTGTGTAGTTGGCCAGGATCACATAGGTAGACATGGTCCTTCCTCCTTTCTCGCCGTTGTTGCCTGAGTCAATGGTTCTCCCCCCGAGGCTCTAG
>DAIQQD010000191.1:0-4267 GCA_036787015.1 Chloroflexota bacterium | reverse complement strand
TCCCAGAGCGCCTGAAGGTACCTGGCCATGAGCTTTGCCCTGGCCATGGCCTGATCGACATTCATTAGGCCATCTTCGGTAATGATGCGGGTGATCAGGTGGGGTGGGATTACTTCGAAACCTTCTTCGAGCCACAGGTGGCGGCCGACAAGCCGCAAGGCGCTGAACTTGGTGGTTTCGCAAACGACGTAGAACGGTATCTTCCTCTCCTTCGCGGCCTCCGCGATGATCAGGGTCGGACTGCCGTTGATGAGGGAGCCGTTGTCCAGGATGCTGTCAGCGCCGACCAGGGCCCTGTTCGACTTCGCCATGCAACCGCCTATTGACTTGGGATTGTCCGGAATGACCTTGACGGGAATTTGTTCCGCTCTCATCTTCTCGGCCATAGCCTCACCATAGGCCTTGCCGTCGCTGGTCCGGGATTCCGCTACGTACACGCCGAATTCCTTGCCGGCCAGTCTGGCCATCCTCAGACTCTGGATCACAGTCGTGCTGTCGCTGCAACTGATCAGGATGTCGTCATCTTCAACCAGTTGTGATCCGTGTTCAGCGACTCTGTTGAGAGCGCCTTTGCGGGCCTTGATGATCTTCTCTCCCCTCAGGATGGCGAAGGCGCGGAGGGAGTCCAGACCCTTCTCAACTTCCGGCTCCTGCGCGATGTCGTAGAACCATTGGGCCACCAGATTGCTTATTGGCGCCATGGGCGGTCTGGCATCCGCCAGATCCCTGGCCACCCCCTTCACCTCGTTCAGAAAGTCCGCGGTGGTGTGGGCAGTGCTCTTCCCGGCGGCCAGACGGAGCGTGCCAATGGCCTGGAGAGACAGCCAACTGGCGCTGTGCTCCTTGTCTTGCCGGATCTCCTCCAACAACTGGGCGACTTCCGGATCAAAGGCCAAGGTGATCCTCCTTAATCAAGCCCAGCCAGGTCGAATCTCAGGCCGTCGCTGGCGGCGGTCACACGAACGCCGGTTTCTTCTGTCAACCGCTGGGCCACGGTCCAGGGCTTGGCCCGCCACATGCTCATGCCGAAATGGTTCAACAGGACAGCCTTGGGCTTCAGACTCTTGATGATCTGGGCAGCGTCCGGCACGGAAAGATGGTCCAGCGGGGCTGTGGGCTCCAGCCGCATCAGATTGATAATGAGAAGGTCAGCCTGGTAGTGCTGGCACAGCTCATCGAAATAGCGCGTGTCCACGATGCACGAGATGGTGTACTGATCGGTCCGCAGGATCATGCCATAGGTCTCCACCGGATGCACGTGTCTCAGCGGGGTGCGAATGGAGACGTTGTCTATCTGGTACTCTCCGCCTTCCTTCAACACCTCGATGCGCTCCAGGAATGGCCGGACGTAGTGCAGCACCACGGGGTCATCGTCCAGGGCGTCGCTGGGGGCGAGAAGCACTCCGCGGCGGTGGAAGCCGCCCTCGGCCATGGCCTCGATCATCACGTTGACATCAGATGAATGATCGAGGTGTTTATGGGAGAGCAAGATGGCCCTCAGCCTGGCGGCGTTGAGCCGGCATTTGCAGGCCCGGACGAGAGTCCCGGGGGCAGGGTCGAGCAGCATCTCGGTGCCACCCAGGTTGAACCAGATACCCCCTGAGGCCAGTATCTGACTGGCCACCATGACCCTGGCTCCGGCCGTGCCGAGGAAAGTGATGGTGTGTTCTGGGGCCTTCACCTCGTTCTCCTTGGTTCTGCTATTATTCAATATGCTGGACTGGTTGGCAATAGCATGATCGAAATAGACGGGGGAGAGAGATCGGGGTCCGGCACCATCGTCCGGCTGTCGGTGGCGCTGTGCACGATCCTGGGCGACGACCTGCGCCTGGTCAACATCAGGGCCAAGAGGGACAAGCGCGGGTTGAGGCCGCAGCACCAACAGGTAGTGGCTGCCTGTGCGGATATGTGCAGCGGTGAGGTGGAGAGAGCTGAGGTGGGGTCCAGCGAGATGGTGTACCGGCCGGGTCGGCGCATCAGGGGAGGCGCCTACGAATGGGACATCGGTACAGCTGGCTCCACGACTATGCTGGCTGTGAGCCTGCTGATGGTGGGATGCTTCGCCGACAAGCCGTCGGTCTTCACCCTCAAAGGCGGGCTCTTCCAGGACTTTGCCCCATCCGCCCACTACATGCAGGGCGTACTGCTGCCGCTGCTGAGGAGGATGGGAGTGGACGCCGATCTCTCCGTCAGAAGGCCGGGCTATGTGCCCGAAGGCAATGGCATCCTGGAGGTCAAGATGAAGCCGGCGAAGGCTGGGCTGAGGCCGCTGGTCCTAGCCGAACAGGGCAGAGTGACCAGAGTCAGGGGCATCGCCCTCTCATCGCACTTGGCAGAGCAGGAAGTCAGCGACAGGATGGCCGAGGAGTGCTTGATAAGGCTGGAAGAGGCTGGCTATGACGCCGAAATAGAGGCAATCTATGAGACGTCAGCCAGCCAGAAAGGGGCCGACTTGAGCGTGTGGGCGGAGACCGATAGCGGCGCCGTCGTTGGAGCCGACAGGGCAGGCAAGCTAGGTAGGAGATCGGAGGAGATCGGGCGGTATGTGGCCGGGAGCATACGCGATGACCTGAAGACGGGGGCTACCGTGGATCGCTACCTGGCGGACCAGTTGATCCCGTTCTGTGCTGTTGCTGATGGTGTCAGCGAGTACATAATGCCGTCCGTGACCGAGCACGTGGAGACCAACCTCTGGTTGGTGGAGAAGATACTGGGTGCGAGGACAAAGCTGGATGGCCGGCGCCTGCGGATTGAGGGGGTCGGCGACGTCCTGCGGCACTGCCTCGAGCTGGGGAGATGGCGTGAGAGAATGTGACGGAGGTCCGGGGGAAGCCGGGGCTACAGACTGGATTCTGCGTCCGCAACTCCCTGGAATCCCTCTTTATCAAAGAGGAACTCAGCGGGGATTATGATGAAGAGGTTTCTACTCGGGGTAAACCGCGGTCTGGGGTCATCCCGGGCGCATCGCAATGCGCCCCTACAGTCACCCATCGGGGCGTGCAGAGGGGCGAAGCCCCTCTGCACTTCTTCTATCCCCCAAGATTGGGGGTCAGGGGGTTGATTTCAGATATGCACCCGATTGACAAAGCCAAGTTGATAGAAGAGAAACTGCCTTCGCTCTACCGGCAACTGCAGATCTGCCACCTGTGTCCGAGGAAGTGCGAGGCGAATCGGCGGGCGGGCGAGACGGGCTACTGCGGCGCCGGCCAGGACATGGTGGTTTACACGGCCTTCCTGCATCATGGAGAGGAGCCTGGGATCAGCGGCGAAAAGGGCAGCGGCACCATATTCTTCTCCGGCTGCAACCTCAAGTGCGTCTACTGCCAGAACTCCCGCTTCTCTCACACCATTGAGGGCAGCAGGGTGGGCTGCGAGGATCTGGCCCGGATCATGGTCAGATTGCAGGAGAAGGGCGCGGAGAACATCAATCTGGTCACGCCGACGCATTTCCTGCCGTGGGTCATGGATGGGCTGGCCAAGGCTTTTCGGAACGGGCTGACGCTGCCCATCGTGTACAACACCTCGGGCTACGAGACGGTGGAGACCGTGAAGGTCCTGGGAGACGCGGTGGATATCTACCTGGCGGACATGAGGTATGTCACACCGTCTCTGGCCGATCGTTACTCCCGGGCGCCGGACTATCCCGAAGTGAACCAGCGGGCTCTCCGGAAGATGAGTGACCAGAAGAGCGTTGTATGGGAAGGGCCTCTCCTGAAGCAGGGACTGGTCATCCGGCACTTGGTGCTGCCGGGTTGTGTTGAGGAGACCATGAAGGCGCTGACTTGGGTGAACGAGAGTACGCCTCAGGCGCTGATCAGCCTCATGTTCCAGTATCAACCGTATTTCAAGGCCAGCTTGTATCCTGAGATAGACCGCATGGTGAACGAGGAAGAGTACGAGCGCGTGATGGATTTCCTGGATGAACTTGACCTTGAGGGCTGGGCCCAGGACCTGTTGCCGGAGGAAGATCTGGCCGGGGTGCATTTCCGGCCTTCCCTGGAGGGGCTAATCTGATGAGTGATCCCCGCCTGATAGGGAGCAGAGGCAGCATACAACGCAACAGGCAGGCGATACTACGTGTTGTTGGGACTATTCGGCCTTATCTTCGGCTTTGTGCTCGGCCTTGTGTTTCTCGGCTGTCTTTGCGAGCGGCTTAACGAATGGCGGATCGGGGTTGAGCTGGGGGCGGGAGCCTCCCCTTCTCCCCTTCTTGCAGTGCTTGCCGCGGTTTCTCTTGACGCCCTTCAATTGGGTGATGCTTGACACT